>WUQV01000289.1 GCA_009889585.1 Candidatus Bathyarchaeota archaeon
CACGTCGACGGGCGATTTCGAAGGCCGGTCGAAGCCCGCCTTCCCATCCGACGAAGGGGTTCACCGTCACGGCCTTAAACCCGACGTTGAAGAATAGCTCCGCCATCGCCCGGTTCACATGCCCTACGTCGTTCAACTTACAATCCATTACCGCTGACAGCCCGTAATCGTCGGCTAACCTTAGGACCTTTCGTAAGCGATCGAACGACTCCAGCGTCAAGACGGATGGATATCCGAACTTGATGGCGCAGGCGAACGGGTGTACGTCGTCTAACACGGAGGTCGCCCTTGAAAGCAGCTCCTCCGCTTTTGAACGGGGAGGTCTAAGGCGAGGATCACGTTCGACCCCCGTCTCTTAGCGGAGGTCTCTATCTCGCGTTTAAAGGCGGATGCAGCGGACGTCAAAGGGCTGATGCAGCCTTAAGCTAAAAAGCCTATCATTAGCGTTGCCGACTTTAATCGAAGGCCGACAATCAGCTTTTTACGGCCTTCGCAAGGTTAAGCTCGGAATGCTCGTCAAAGTTGGATGTTGCGGCTACCCGACGTCGACGAAGAGCTATTATAACGCATTCCGCCTCGTCGAGTTGAACGTGACGTTTTATCGATACCCGAGGATCTCAACGGTCGAGGGTTGGAGGAGGAAGGCGCCTGAGGCTTTCGAGTTCACCATCAAGGCCCATCAGGATTTAAGCCATAAGTTCAAGTTGAAAGCCGAGGGGCCTTGCTTTGAAGCATTTGAAAGGATGAAGGCTATTTGCAAGGCCTTAAGGGCTAACGTTTTGCTCATTCAAACCCCTGCATCATTTAAGCCCGATGAACTAAGGAAGGCGAAGGAGTTCTTCGAAAACGTGAATCGAGAGGGCTTGATCGTTGCGTGGGAGACGAGGGGGTCGGCTTGGGATCTTCCAGATGTTAGAAAGGAGCTCATCAACGTATTAAGCGAAGTTAATGTCGTACATGTCACAGATCCCCTTAGGGCTGCGCCTGCTTACGTTAACGATATCGCCTACTTTCGCTTGCACGGCCTAGGGGATAGCATGTATCGCTATCAGTATGTAGATGAGGAGCTTAAGAGGGTTTATGATATAGTTAAACGGTTGAATGTGGAGGAAGCCTATATCTTATTTAACAACTTATCCATGTTTAACGATGCGTTAAGGCTCTTACGCTATCTAGAGGTCGGCTCGTTTCCGAGCGTCACTGGAGCCCTTGGCATGAAATCTGTGGAGATAGTCATTAAGAGCGTTCGCTATCCGGCCTCTAAGGAGGACCTAATTAAGAAGGTCGGATGGAAGCTAGCGGAGCTTGAAGGAGGGGAGCAGGTCAGGCTTTCAAAGCTGCTTAAGGCTATACCGTCAAAGATCTATGGAAGCGTTGATGAAGTACTTAAGGAGGTTCGGCCACTTCTGACGCATCTGGATGACATCCCTACCTCAGGATGACCCTTTCACCAGTAATCATGTATACGAGGGATTCTCCAACATAAGCTGCATGATCAGCTATCCTCTCCAAGTGTCTAGCCACTAAGAGATTAGAAACCATACACTTCGTCACGGCAGGAAGCTCCTCAGTTAAGGCATTCAATTGCCCCATGTACATATTATCTACGTCATCTTCCATTATGGCTAATGACTTAGCCATTTCTACATCCCGCCTTTTCAACGCCTCCACACTTAGATAAACCATTTTCACAACCTTCTTAGCCATCTCCTCAAGGGATGCTGGAGGCCTCTCAAGTATAATCGAGGTCATTAGCTTCTTATGAGTAAAGGAAATATCCCAAGCATATCTACAATACCTCTCGAAGTCATAAGCAATCTTCATATAAGACTTAAGAAGCCTTAAGTCCGAAGCCATCGGTTGATACCTAATGATGAGCTCAACTGCCTTATCTTCAAGCTCCTGGCCCATGAGGAATACGAGCTCAGATAGAGAGCGAACTCTTTCACTTACGTCAACCATATTCAAAAAACCATCGATAGAGAGGGATACTGCCTCTTTTGCAGCCTCCCCCATCTTTAACAACATCTTAGTCAATACCTCCAAGCCCACATCTAACGGCCTGCTCATATCGATGCTTCCTCAGCCGAACGCGCCAATTACGTACTTCTCAGTCAAGTCGTTCCTCGGGTTCTCGAAGACCTCCTTCGTCGGCCCGTACTCTATGAGCTCACCCCTGTAGATGAAGGCGACGTAATCCGAGACCCTTGCGGCCTGTTGGACGTTATGCGTGACTATTATCACCGTATAATTCCTAGCGAGCTCACGAATTAACGCCTCTATCTTCGCCGCCGATATGGGGTCGAGGGCTCCGCAAGGCTCATCCATCAAGAGGATCTCCGGCCTGACGGCGAGGGCCCTCGCTATGCAAAGCCTTTGCTGCTGCCCGCCTGAGAGGTTGAAGGCAAAATCATTCAACCTATCCTTCACCTCATCCCAAAGGGCCGCTTCCATTAAGCTCCTTTCGACTATCTCACGTAGCTCATAGCTATTGTTGGCCATCTTATGTACCCTAGGGCCGAACGCTACGTTCTCGAATATCGACTTTGGGAACGGGTTTGGCTTTTGAAAGACCATGCCGACCCTCCTCCTTAACTCGTAAACGTCGTAACCGTCGTCGTAAACGTTCTCACCGTCTATGCATACGGCTCCCTTCGTGATGCAGCCCTCTATAAGCTCGTTCATCCTGTTGATGGCCCTTATGAACGTCGTCTTACCGCAGCCCGATGGCCCCATGATCGCCGTTACGGCATTACCTCTGATCTTTACGTTGATGTCCTTTAGGACGTGATTATCTCCAAACCAAACGTTTAAGCCTTTAACGTCTACCTTCGCGCCTCCTATCATCAGGCCTCCCTTATTCGCTTTTGATATTTAGCACGGGCGATTAATGCGATCGAGTTCATGCTTAAGAGGATTGCCAATAACACAATGATGCCAGCTGCTGCTAACCCATGGAACTCCGGCCTAGGCATCGTTATCCAGTTGTAGATCTGGATAGGCATGACAGTGAATCGATCGAAGGGGCTCAAGGGCACGGACCACGTGAATACGAGGGCGGCTATGGCTATCATAGGGGCTGCCTCTCCGATGGCCCTCGACGTCGCCAATATGGCCCCCGTGAGGATGCCCGGCATCGCCGTCGGGAGGACGATACCACGGACGACTTGCCACTTCGTCGCCCCTAACGCATAAGCGCCCTCTCGATAGATCCTCGGAACGGCTCGAATGGCCTCCCTCGACGAGATTATGATGAGGGGGAGAACGAGCAAGGCTAGCGTGAGCGCGCCCGCGATGATGCTTCGGCCTAGGCGCATCAACTCCACGAAGAGCCCCAAGCCGAGTATGCCGTAAACTATCGATGGAACTCCAGCCAAGTTAGCGATGATGAACTCTATGAAGGACGCTAGCTTACCCTTGCGGGTGTACTCCTCTAAGTAAATCGCCGCGCCGACGCCGATGGGAAGTGCGAATAGGATCATGAGCCCTACGACCCAGACGCTTCCCCATAAAGCCACCCATATGCCGGCTTCCTTCGGGGAATGCGAGGGAAGGCTTGTCAAGAACCGAATGTTGAGCCATGGAATTGCATCAACTAAGAGATCGGATAAGAGCGTCATCAAGCTAGCGAGGCCCATCATCGCCATGATGAGACAAGCGACGTAAAGCAAAGCGCCCTTAGCCTTGCGACGGATCCCCTTATTAAGGAACTTTGTTAACACGTTAATACCTCCGGCCTCGCCTTACGACAAGCCGATGGGCTAAGTTGACGACGAACGTGATCAAGAACAGCATAAGCCCGACTGAGAAGATCGTCCGCCACTCAGGGGTCCCGTAAGGGGTCTCCCCCAAGCTGACTTGGGCGATGTAAGCCGTCATTGTTTGAATGCTTTCAAGAGGGTTAAGGGTTAGCCTTGGTGTGTAACCAGCGGCTATGGCGACGATCATCGTTTCGCCGATGGCGCGCGAAAGGGCTAGGAGGATTGCCGAAGCTATTCCGGAGAGGGCAGATGGGATCACGACCTTAAGGATGACCTCGTGCCTTCGGGCCCCTAACGCATAAGCACCCTCTCTAAACGATTGTGGAACGGCCATCATGGCGTCCTCGCTTAAGGAACAAACCGTCGGCATGATCATCAAGCCCATCGCGAGGCCCGCGCTTAACGCGTTAAAAATGACGATATCAGGGAAGGGCCCTCTTAAAGTGGGAGTGATGAACGTTAAGGCGAAGTATCCGTAGACAACGGTAGGTATGCCTGCCAACACCTCCAAAGCCGGCTTTAGGAACCTTCGCAGTCGATCGGGGGCGTACTCGCTTAGGAACACCGCTCCAAACAATCCCATCGGCACGGCGACGGCAAGCGCGATGGCGGCCACCATAATCGTCCCCCAGATAAGCGGCAAGATGCCGAAGTACTTCTCTTCGAAGAGCGGCGTCCACCTAGTCTCAGTGAAGAACTCGACGATGGATACCTCACTAAAGAACCAAACGGCCTCGAAGGCGAACATCCCTAGAATGGAGAACATAGTAAATACGGACATCAAAGCACAAAGAAGGAGGAGTTTCTCGATCGCTCGCTCCTTTAAGCTCATGCGCGACTTATACGTCGGCTTTAATCGACGCATCGGCGATCTACCTTTCCCTTCAGCCTTCTAAGCATCGGATCAGCAGCTCGATGCCCTTTTCGTACTCGAGGGCGGGGAGGGGCACATAACCGACCTCAGCCACTATCCTAAACGCGTTCTTCAAGTAGTATTCAACGAACGAGCGAACTTCGGGACGTCGAAGGGCTGCTTTGTTCACGTAGATGAACAACGGACGGCTCAACGGGTATCTGCCGCCTAAAATGGTTTCATACGTCGGCTCAACCGGTCCTCCTGTGGCATCGATAGGCACTATCTTCAGCTTGTCGGCATTCGCTGCGTAATAGGCGTATCCGAAGTAGCCGAGTGATAGCCTGTCACCGGCGACGCCGAGTACCAACCAATGGTCATCCTCGCTCGCCGTGTAATCGGTTCTAGAGGCCTTCGCCTTGCCGACGACTACCTCCGTGAAGTAATCAAACGTCCCTGAGTCCGTCCCAGGCCCGTAAAGGCGTATGGGTTCGTCAGGCCATGCGGGACGCACGTCCTTCCATTTGAACACGGTGCTCCCGGGCATCCAAATCCTCTTCAACTCCTCGATCGTCAAGCAGTCCACCCACCAGTTGTCAGGGTGGACCACGACGGCTATCCCGTCGTAAGCTACCTTAAGCTCGAGGTACTCGATGCCGTTTTTCCTCGCCAACTCCATTTCTGAGGGGGTTATTGGACGGGAGGCGCTTTGGATCTCCGTCTCTCCTTTCACGAAGCGCTTAAAGCCTCCGCCGGTTCCCGATATGCCGACGTTTATTCTGATGCTTGGGTTGATCTTCATGAACTCCTCAGCTACGGCTTGAGTTATCAAGAAGACCGTGCTCGATCCATCGGCTTCGATGACGCCCTCTAGCTTCGGAGCCGTAAGTTGCAGATGGTACGAGTAAGCGCCAATGGCGACTATGATCAATGCGGCAACGGCTGCTGCTATGGCTTTGCGGCTCATTCCCCTTACGCCGGAAGGGATCGAAACTCAATGTTTTATATAGTTTACGTAAGTAAAGCATATAGATCACCATTTGCTATATAGCATGTATGAAACGCGCTTCCCTTAAGCGGCTTAAGGACCTGGCCGAGGAAACCAGGAAGGTTCAATTAACCGGTAGATCGACGTACGTAATCTCTTTGCCAAAGAGGTGGGCTGTAGAAGCGGGCCTTAAGCCCGGGAGCCAAGTGTTAATCTCAAGGCAGTCCGGTACGTCGCTTTTGATCTCTGCGACGAAAGGGGAGGAGCCTAAGGAGCTTAAGGAAGCGCTTATCGATGTAACGAAAGAGGAGAGGGTGGACGCCGTCGAAAGGAAGGTTGCATCTGCGTACTTAGCTGGCTACAGCCTCGTTAGGGTGAGAGCTACCGATGGCATGACGCCGTTGCAAAGAGCGGCCCTTCGAGACTTCGTGAGGAAAACTCTCATCGGAACCGAGGTTATTTTCGATTCGCCTGAGGAGATGACGTTTCAAGTCCTGCTTAAATACCCGGAGCTCCCATTGGAGAGCGCCCTTAGGAGGATGTGCCTCATAGCCTCTTCCATGCACGAGGATGCTATCTTCGCCCTGAAGGATTTGAACAAGGAGCTAGCCAAGGACGTAGCGGCTAGAGACGATGAAGTGGATCGATTTCATTTCTACATAGTCCGTCAGCTGGAGGCCGCTGCTCAAGACGGAAGGATCCTCGACGAAGCTGGCTTATCGAGCCCAAGGGACTGTTTAAGCTACAGGCTCGTCGCTAAATCCGTGGAGCGAATAGCCGATCACGCCGTGAGGATAGCTGAGAACGTCCTCGCCATGGAGCGAGCTATGGACGATGAGGTCTTCCAAAGGATCGTTGAGATGAGCTCCTTAAGTAGGATAGTGTTCGATAACGCCGTTAAATCGTTGTTCAAAGGGGATTATGAGTTAGCGGAGGAAACCGTGAAGGAGGCAAAGGATATTACATCTTTTGAACATAAGGTAATGGCCTTCGTCTCCGAAAGGGTAGACCCTAAAGAGGCGTCAAACGTCAAGTTGATCTTAGAGAGCATTCGAAGGACGGCGGAGTACGCAAGCGATATAGCTGAGATAGTCCTCAACTTAAACATCGATCGTATGCTCTCCTCTTTAACGCGAAGTAGAGCTGAATTACGCTAATGATGTATGGATGCGTTAAACAGCCTTAAGGACTTCGTTTAAGGCCTCTGGGTTCTCTAAGGCTGAGGTGTCGCCGAGCTCCTTCCCAAGGACGACCGCCTTAACGAGCCTTCGCATTATCTTGCCTGAGCGGGTCCTCGGCAAGTCGGCTACGAACTTGATGTACTTCGGCTCGAACGGCTTCCCCAACTGCTCCACAACCATCCCCTTAAGCTGTCCCTCTAACTCCTCGCTAACGGCATATCCAGGCTTTAGGACGATGAAGCAAGCTATCTCCTCCCCCTTCAGCTCATGAGGCAGGCCGATGCAAGCGGATTCGTAAACCGCTGGGTGCTCATTGAGTATCGATTCCACTTCAGCTGGGCCGACGCGCTTGCCGGCTACCTTTATCACATCGTCAGCTCTTCCATGTAGGAACCAAAAGCCGTCCTCGTCCACCGAGGCCCAATCCCCGTGATACCAAACGTTAGGCCATTTGGACCAATACGTCTCCAAGTAACGAGCTGGATCCTTCCAAAATCCCCTCGTCATCGATGGAGCTGGCTTCTTGCAGACGAGGTAGCCGACTTCGCCTCGAACTGGTTTGCCCTCCTCGTCGAAGACGTCGACGTCCATTCCGAGCCCAGGGCCGTGAAGGGTCGAGGGCTTTAACGGCACGATCGGGGACGGAAGGAGGAAACATCCGAAGATCTCCGTTCCTCCTGACAAGTTGATCATCGGGCACCTCCAACCGCCGATGCTCATTATCCATTCCCATGTGTCAGGGTCTATCGGCTCTCCTGTGTTGCCTAACATCCTTAAGCTGCTTAAGTCATGTGCCTTCGCCCATTCATCGCCGTACTTCTTCAACATCCTAAATGCTGTCGCAGATCCACCTAAGATCGATACCTTAAAGTCCTCGATTATCCTCCAAAGTCTATTTGGCTGAGGATAGTCTAACGCTCCTTCGAAAATCAAATGAGTTCCGCCAAGGTGTTGAACGCCGATTATTTGCCAAGGCCCCATCATCCAACCTATGTCGGTTATCCAAAGGAATACGTCATCGTCCTTCAAGTCGAGGTTGAAGTATATCTCCTTAGAGCTTTGAAGCAAGGCTCCCGCATGAGATATTACGGCTCCCTTCGGCCTTCCGGTCGTGCCAGATGTGTAAAGTAACAACGCCGGATCGTCGGCATCCATCGGCTCGTTCTGGCATTTGGCTGGGTTCCACGATATTGCCTCATGCCACCAAACGTCCCGCTCGAACCATGGAACCTTAATGCCTAGCCTTTTGCAAACGACCTCATTCTCAACGACGCCAGATTTTTCAACGGCCTCGTCCGCCATCTCCTTAAGCTTAATCGGCTTCCCCCTTCTGTAGTAGCCGTCAGCTGTGACGAGGACCTTAGCGCCCGCGTCCTTCAACCTAATGGCTACGGCGCTAGGGCCGAAGCCTGAGAAGATAGGCGCGGCTATGGCCCCGATCTTTAAAGTTGCGAATAAAGCGAACACTGTTTCCGGCAACATCGGAATGTACATCGCTACGACATCGCCCTTGCGAACGTCGAGCTCCTTAAGGGCGTTGGCGAAAGCATCGACCTCGAAGCTTACGTCCTTATACGTGTACTTTCTTACATAGCTATCCTCACCGGACCATATGAAGGCGACCTTATCCTTTCTCCATGAATCAGCGTGTCTATCTACAGCGTTATACGTAACGTTTAACTTGCCATTAATAAACCATTTAGCCCATTCAATGCCCTCAGACGTATCTAATACCTTCTCATAAGGCTTAAACCATTCTACTTTCAGTTCCTCTACTGCAATCTTCCAAAACCATTCTACATCCTCAATTGATCTTCTCACTAGCTCCCTATAATCGCTTATGCCGAGTTTATCCATGAAGGCCTTAACGTTACTTCTATCGACGAGCTCCTTGGGCGGATGCCATAAGCGACTCAATTCAACGCCCCGATAATAGATTGACCTCTTGCTTAATAGGCTTTAATCGCTAATCGGCAACTCTTTAAGCCGTGGCATCAGCTCGTCAAGAACTCGCTCCCTTCTCAAGTCTTGACACGGGACTTTCTGGCTACACCATGTAAGCGCAAGAGATGTGACCTGAGGATGAGCGATCGAAGACATTGGCGGAACTTAAGGAGGCGTTAAGGAAGGCTTCGAAAGGCCGTTGGACGAGTTTTTAAACGCGCGAGCGCTGACGAAAGCGTGATGAGCTTGCAAATCCCTAAAGCGCTATATGAGAAAATCGAAAGAATAGCTACAGAATGCCTTTCGACTTTCAGCGAGGTGTTAGTCGACGCTATTGCCGAGGTTCTCGACTAGCGTGAAAGGGCTGAGTCATACTAGAGCGCCTCAGATGGCTATTTGAAGGGAGCTAAGGAGAGGCTGAGGGTAGGGACTTAAGACAGGCGAGCGAGAAATATGGAGGGCTGCGGCTTTAGCCGTTAAAGCTCTTAGCTATGAGGGGGGGCAAAAGGTTGTTAAGCCATCGCGACATTAAAGAGTACGTAAGCAACCTCGTAAGCGAGACGCGCGATGAAGACGTAAGGAGGCTTTTTCATCCTGTAACGTCAACGCACGTTAACTTCTACGAAGGATGGGCTCCTCATAAAGAGGTTGAAGTAGCCTCAAGGGACGTAAGGTTATTCGTAGATAGAGTAAAGGTTGAGGTAAAGCCTTTTCGCTAGGTGGCAATTGAGGCTTAAATTTTACCCACATTATGCTATTCTGTTAACCGCTCGTACGCTTTTATAGAACATCATAAAAAGAAGGGATTAAGCGCCTTAAAGCGACACCTTGTTGCGCTCCCTTAAGCTCTCTAAGTCGTTCATCTTCACGATTTTCTTCGATATCGTGTAAAGGATGTCTTCGATGTAAAGTATTCGCTCGATAAAGTACTCATGCTCCCATTTGAATCCATAGTCCATGTGCGTGATCCTTCCTCTTAACACAAGCCCTTCCTCCGGAGAGATGTGGAATACGTAAGCGCCTTGCCAAACGTACCTTCCGAATTCACGCGGATGGACGTTATGGCGTTTGTCGAGTTCGGCGAGCAACACGGGGATGGCGAGAAGGCTCCTCGGGCGGTCGAATAAGAAGGCCTTATGATCGTAAAGGGCTGGCGAATCCGTGCCTCTATCGCCTATTATATATTTGGCGATTTCCTTCGGGTCGTTTACGTTAGTGACGTCGAAGAGGGATATCTTGACCCCTTGGAACCAAGCGAAATCCCCTTCTTCAGCTGGCACCGCCTCCTTTCCGATTCCGACGACGTGATTCTCGTCGTAAGGGTGCAAATAACCTGAGAAACCGGTTATCTTTAACTCGCCGAGAACCATCGGGTTAAACGGATCCCTCAAGTCGATTACGAAAAACGGGTCGACCTTTTTGAACGTCACGAGGTAGCACCTATCGCCCATGAACCTAGCCGAGTATATGATCTCGTTAGGGGCGAGGCCTTCTAACTTGCCGATTATGCGCAACCCCATGTCGAGGACGTACAAATTGTTCTCGCTAACGATGCCCCTCGGACCTTTGACTCGATGCGAAGTAGTCGTAACGCGGAAGTAACCCTCGTGTTCGTCCATAGAGAACTGGTTCAAGACCACGCCTGGAACCTCGCCACTCGCCTCAGCCTTTATTCGATCGCCTTTTACGCGAATCCTGTATAGCTTCGTCCATTCGAGCACCTCCAACTTAAGATCGTCTAGCTTCATCAGCCGAGGCCCGTGGGATGGAACGGCTACGTAGACGTTGTCAAGCGAAACGTAAACGCAATTTGTCGCTCCTAACAAGATCGTCTTGTACTTCGGCTCACGAGCGTCGTCGAATACGTTTAAGGCTATGATCGTCGTGAACACGTGAGCTACGTTAGGCTCGTTAACGTAGTGTATGTCTGTAGCAGGGGTGCTTCGAACGATGCCGTTATATCGAACCTTCGGTAAGGAGATCTCCCCTTTGATAATAAAGGCCGGCTTATTCGCTAGGACGTACACGTAGTTCTCGATCATCCTTGAGGCGAAGTAAAATCCATCGACGGAGACATCCCTTCTTAAAGCTGGCCTCCCTCGATCGGAGATGTCATATACTTCAATCGAAAGCCATTGCTCTCGACCCGAAGGCGGAAGCCTAACGGTCGTTGCATCTGAAAGAGGTTTCTCTCGCCTCTCTTCAAAGCGCTCCGCGATTACGATAAGCCGATCGTTATTTACGAATAAGCCTATGACTGCTCCTTTCAACTCGATCTTAGAGAGAACCCTCGCCTCCTCAGGGGGATAGGCCTTCAATATGATAACGACTTTCTCAAAGGCGACGTAGAGGTATTCTCCATCCGTCTTCACCACGTCCGCTTCGTCAACTCCTTCCACTTGAACATTCGTCCTTGAGTAATCTAGTTCTAATGCGACTATCTTTGCTGTCTTTGATACGTCGCCTACCGCAGCCGCTGGCGCTATCGGCACTGGCAGCCCTATCGGCATCGGTATGGCTCTAGGACCTCCCTCAGCGATCAGGAAGAAGGACCTTTGGCTCATCTCCAAGAAGCCCTTCAGCTCCTCGTAAGATGAGAACCTCCTCAAGCCATGCCTCGAAAAAGCGTCGACCTCTTGAACGACCGAAGATTCTTGAGCGATGAGTATAACTGCAACGCTAGATATCGTTATCACGATCATAAGGGGAATCGCGATGGCTATGCCTCTCGCGCTTAACCCTTTTGCCTCCAGTCGCATCAAAGCCAAGCTACCACCGTCTAAGGTGGCTTTAACCTTAATGCTATGCTTTAGAACGGATCGAATGAAGTCATGATAAGGCCGTTCTAAAGGTTGGAACGAACGCCTTAATGAAATAAATAACCTCTACCGCGCAAGATGCCGCGCGAGGGCCTTCTTGAATCAGAGCTCAAGGGTAAAACGGGCATGAAGCCCATCGTTCTAAAGTTTAGATTAAAAAGCCGGGCTATCCCCTTAAAAAAGAGAGGATGAAAGAACTAGCGCCGTACGTCATCGCCGCGATCGTATTAGGCGTGGTCGTAGCTTCAGCGCCATTAATCGCGTTCAATCTAAGCGCCCTCGTAGAAAGGGGAATATTCGAGGATCGCCTAGCCCCTCGCGCTCTTACAGACATCCCTCCTCCGCCTCCTGAACCCGTCCCTCCTAGGGCTGAGGCTTCCGTTAGGAGGCTGATAGCTGAGGAAGCCGCAACTCAAGTCCTTGATGTATTACGAAGCATCACGTTGCTCATGACGATCCCGCTAGCAGTCTCGTTGGCGATCTTTCTGTACGTAAAAGCAAAGGTTCGATGGTAGTCGTAAGCTTTAAACGTCTTACGAACCATTGCGAGGGCTTACGCTCCTATTGTGACAGGATGTCAGGAGGACGGACGTTGGAAAAGATGGGAAGATGCCCATTAGCTAAGGCGCTGAAGATACTGGCAGACCTTAGCGGCGCCTTCAGATCGGCCGCAGCGGTAGATAGGAGCATCTAGACATAAGCGTATCAGACAGAATGGTAAGGCTTCGTTTACAAGGCTATGCCTTAACGATGATGGCTGAGGACGCGTGAGGGCCTTTGCGATAGTACCCGTGAAGGGCTTCTTCAGGTTTAAGATAGGTTAGCTAACGTCCTTACCTTCAAGGGCGACGGTCCTTAACGTTAGCGATACTTGAGGATGTCCTAATCGCCATCAGCTCCTCGGCCATACGTTCGATCGTTATGATAAGCCCTAATCCATCCGTTCGAAAGTCCATCAAGGGGTTCGACGTCGAGTTCCTCCTCGAACGTGATGACAGGGGGTTAAGTCGAGCGGTCAAACGATCGACGAAATGGTGCGTTCAAAACGGTTCTGAGTTCGTCTTAGTGATTCCAGCCGTGCCCCCCTCATGAGGGGAGGGGACGTTAACCGATTGATAGAGTTGGGCTCTGAACCGAGCTCCGTCGTAATCTCACAGTCGAAAGATGGTGGGACGAACGCCTTGTTAAGGAACCCACCTGACATAATCTCGCCTAGATTCGGACGTGATAGCTTCAAAAGGCATTCGGAGGCAGCTTTGATCAAGGAGGCGAGGATCAAGGTTTATCGATCAAAGGGGCTGTCCTTGGACATCGACGAGCCGAAGGACTTGATGGCACCTTTGGATGTGGAAAGCCAAGCGAGGTTCCATATCCTTCTAAAGGACTTAAGGTTGGACGATAGGTTGAGGGAGGGGTAGTTCACAGGGCTAGATAGCCGACCCTTTCCAACGTCCCCTTTACGGTATTCGGAAAGTATCCAGCGTCCTCTATAGCGGATATCCCTAGGATCATCTCTTTGGAGAATCCTAACGACTTAAGCTTCCCTTCGACCTCGTCAGGAAACTTGCATACTACTAGCCTTCTGGGACCTATTTCAACGTCCTCGATTATGACGTTTTTCACATCTGCAAAGTAACATTCGACCGCTGTGCCTAACGTAACGACCTTTGCCTTGCCGAACCCCCTTAGCCCTAACTCCATCGCCAAGGCCTCATCGATTATGATCCCAGCAGCTCTAGTGTTGACTAAGGCTACATCTTCGAACTCCTTAACCTCACTATGGATTTTAACTCTAGCTCTTACGTACATCGTGAAGCCTCGCTAGGTACGCGCCTAAGGATGCTTAAAAACTTAACGTCGTCTTGCTTACAGAACGCTAAAACGGTGAACTCAAATAGCCGACCTAGCGATAGTTGATAGGACGGCTGCGATGAGGCTCATGATGTCCGGCCGCCTGGCTCAGGAAAGGGGACGCATTCCACGATATTGGCGAATACGTACGGGATACCTCATATATCCACTGGCGACATGTTTAGGGAACACGTCGATAAGAGGACGAAGTTAGGAGTAGAAGTTAAGGGGTACTTAAGGGCTGGTACGTTCGTACCAGATGACGTAGTGAATCGCATGGTATTTGAAAGGTTTAATGCTGAAGATTGTAAGAGGGGCTTCGTTTTAGATGGTTATCCGAGGACGTTAAGGCAGCTTACGGCCTTAGAGGAGGAGGTTAAAAGGAGGGGGCTGGATGATCGATGTAGTCATTAACTTAAGGGTGTCGGAAGATGTAATAATCAAAAGGCTTTCAGCTAGAAGGGTTTGCCCTATGTGTAATCCCATTTACCATCTCATCAACATGTCTCCAAAGGTAAATGGGATTTGTGATATATGCGGGGCTGCTCTCATTCAAAGGGAAGATGATAAGCCAGACGTTATAAAGAGGAGGCTAAGGGTTTATGAAGAGGAGAGTAGTAGCATATTGGAGTATTATAGGGGGAAGGAGCTCGTAGTCGACGTCGACGGAAACGGGGCTGTGGACGAGGTATCGGCGAGGATGAAGAAGGCGGTAGAGGGGTTGAAGGCTCTTAAACGGCCTTAAGGCTTTGCGTGCAATACGCATAGCCGTCAAGCGTACGAGGAAGGCTTATGCGATCGCCAATTCAATCGAAGGCGTATTTTAGCGAAAAGGATTTATTTAATCACCGACAGCGGCTTTGAAGGGACATGAGGCGAGCTGGCATAGTCGCGGTTATAATCGCTGTCATAATCGTCGGGTTGTTCGGATGCAAAGGGTACGTGGAGTATGTGGCTGTAAGCAACCTTAAGGTGGAGTTAGTAAACGTAGCCATCGGCAGGCTTGGCTTAACAAGCGCCGATTTACTATTAACATATGAGTTCTACAATCCTACGGGCTTCGATTCTCCAACGTTCAGCAGCAAGGACTTAAGAATATACATAGACGGTACCTTAGTCGGCATAGCAATGCTTCCGCCGACAAGCGTTCCTGCTAATTCTGCTAAGAGGGAAACGATTACAATCACGCTTGAATACGCTAAAATTGGAGAAGCCTTAGTGAAGATGCTCATAGCAAGGAAGGGCACGATTACTATCGAGGGAGTAATCGATGCTAAGATAATCTTCGGTTTGATACCAGTATCAATCCCGTTCAAAACCTCCGTTATTCTATTGTAAGCACAAGTCACAGCGCGATTTTACCCTTTCATTTCTTAATGGCAGTAAAGTCCTCAGTTTATGTTTTGTATCTCCTTGCGCTCCTTACAGTATTCCTTAACGTAATGCTCTAAGCACTCCTGACATCCTCGGTTACTCTCCATATTTCTTATACGTATTACCTCTGCCTCCTTTGGGAACTGCTTTTTACAACAATCGAAACTTCGCTGATATCATGGCATGAGCTTTATCGTAAGGCTCAAGTGAACGACATCCTCTTACGAAAGCCCCTCGCCCTTAAGACGTTTATCTCTCGTTCGTAAACCTCTCTAACGGTCGTTTCCATTTTAACGAGCTCGGTTTGAGCCGTTTATCTCTCGTTCGTAAACCTCCGACGGCTTTTTCGCCACGTTAACGCTAGGCGCTTTAATAGCCAATAGGATCCAACTTCCTTCCTTTAAGAAGAAGTCGGCGTTATCGGCTAAAACCCTCGCTTGCCTCAGTTGAGCTACGTTTAGTATTTCAGATGAGTGCTGGACTGCACAGCGAGGTGAATTAGCTATAGAGGCCATCATACACCTATACAAATCAAAAAGTCAACAAAAGGTGGAGACCCATTATAGCGGTGCGTTAAAGGAGCTATCACCGATATTAAGCAGAGGTACGTATGGACAACTTATTGAGGTACCGCCAGAGGTTAAACTATAAGGGAATACGGTATGGCACGTGCTATATATTTGCTTGGCAAAGGGCGTGTGAAAATGCTCTTAGAAAGTCTATACAAAGCGCCTATGTCCATCGACATGGTTGCATCATACTTAGGCGTAGGCTATGGAACAGTCCACCGTTACAAAAAGTTAGCCAGAAAGCCCCTAACTTTAGTTAAGGGATGAACGGCGTAAAGCTTTAAATGCGATCCTAACGGCCTATCGTCCGTCGGAGCCTGAGGGAAGTGCGGCTTGCCGTTAGGGCGGAGACAAGATACGCGCCCTACGAGGGCGCCGATGATCCCGAGCCCGTTGAAAGGCTGAGCGAACGGGCTTGGCGACAAGCCCAAGGGCTCAGCCTAGAGGGTAGGGATAACGGGCTGGTGGCACAGCCTTCGCTTCGAAGGCATCGATCGATGCCAGAAGCGAAAATCTCCGGCTTCAGCCGTGGAGAGTGTCAATCCATCCTAGAAAACGAGAAAAAGTCGTGAAAATGATGCAAATATGGTTAAAACGTTAAGATTTAACCCTAAGTCTAAGTGAAATCTACGCTCTAAATTGAGAAGGGTTAAATTTAACGTTCGTACGTTGCGACAACCATAGCGTGGTCAAGTTCGTAGGGCTCTAAGTGTGCCACATCCACGATATTGAAGCCCCTTCTACACAACACCTTGATCTCCATTTCGTAAACATCTGATGGCTTCTTCGTAACGTCAACGCTCCGGGCCTTGATGGCAAACATAACCCACCCCCCACCTTTAAGAAACAACTCCGCATTATCCGCGACGATCTCCGCCTGATTGGGCTGTGCCAAATCGGCATAAATGTCATCAACCTCCTCCACAAGGAAGGAGTATTGCTCTGGAAGTCGCGCATCTGCTAGAATAGGTGACATGTTAGGGCGAAAGGCGCAAACGTTATTTATTAACTCCCTAATGGCGCGGGGGGCGAATTCCACACAATATACGTGACCATGCCCTCCAACGATGTCTGAAACATGGCTCGCTGTGGTTCCGCTTGCAGCGCCAAGGTACAATACCTTATGGTTTGGCCGTATAGGAACGGTCCCTAAACCCTTTAGGATGGAGGCGGCGAGCTTGCTTCGAAATGGATCCCAAAGCCTATACTCCACGTCCATATGCCTAATTAGCCGTTCACCGTAAACGCTCCTACCTGAAGCAAGGTTTTTGGTGGCCAGCCTTCGGGATCCATCCTCTACGGTTGCCCAGTAGATTTCTGGGAACAACGAATGCGGCTCAACCTTTACGGCCACGCCTCACCCCCTCACGCGGCCTCTTAAGCGGTCTAACGGTGGGCTTCGTGAGCGATGGCTCCTCATGCTTCTCTTGAATCTCCTTGATCCTCTTTTCAAGGCTAGCTCTCAATTCATCGCCTATATACTTGCTGCTGAAGGCATCAGCCCGAGCAGCAATGGCCAATTTGCCAGCTAACGCTCGAGCTACCTTGCCCCTTTGCCATTTTTTCACATCATGTAAATAAGCATGTTGAAAGATGATCCCATGCTTCGGAGGTCGAGCCCCAGTCCTTAACGCTCTGAACAATGCCTTCTCAGCGCCAAGGACTTGTACCGTGCTCGCAGGCATCTTAGCTAAGCCCTCTAAACCTCCTGCTAATGCTATAAGCCTCGCCCCTAAAAGCGAACCGACTAAGGCCTTGACATTCGGGGCGACATCCTCCATTAGCCCTTCTACGTATCCCTCTAACGAACGCCTTAACTCATGCAACTCCAAGACCGTCTTACATATGCGTCGAATTTGTTCAACGTCCACATCTTCAAGCCTCGCCCCCATCGAAGTCCGCGCTACTTCCACGATCCTCGTAGCCTTCCAACTCGGAAGGCCTAATTCCTCCAGCTCCTCACGCGTAAGTTCATCTTTACTCTTAGCACAAGAGGCTATTTTAACGTAAAGCCCATGTTCCTCCACCAATTTACTTAACTCGGGGAAGTGAACCCCATACCACTCTCGCACTCGATTTACGAATAAGTTGAGCGCTTCATCTAAGTCGTCGATCGTCTTAATCGCTTGAACGACGAGTAGGTCTCGCTTTTCCTCAGCCTTCCTTACGCATTCCTTAGCTAGGTTCATGGAGACTTGATGAAGGAAGCTATGGAACCCCTCCGGCCGCTCGACGAACCCTGCGTTTACAGCGATGGCGCTTAAGCCCCTTCGAAGGGCCCTTCCGACGTCAGATGGCTTGACGACCTCGGCTTCAACGCTTAATCTTTCACGTAAGCTACGGGCTAGCTCCGGGCTTTCGAAGACGAAGCGATCGTAGCCCATCCCCTTGAGCCTCTTAACTAAATCGACGACCTCCTCCACGACCTCGCCCGAACGAATGATCGCGAGCCTTTTTGCGACCTCAGCCGGGTCCTTCGGAAACAAGACCTTATCGACAATCCTCCCGTCGTCCTCTAAGCCGAGGGCCCCTATGACGCAACATAGGATCGTGACCTTCAACGTCCATCATCGGACGCTCTCGCATCCCCCTTATTCCTTATTCGATCGTTCGAATAATCCTTATTGGTTGCGGGCGCGATTATGCCTAAGATAGCCGTCGAATTAGCTGGGCTTAAGCTTTCGAACCCGACGATGCTAGCGGCTGGCGTATTAGGCACCTCAGCCTCGCTCTTACGTCGAGCCGTTGAAGCTGGCGCTGGAGCCGTGGTGACGAAGTCCATAGGGCTTGAGCCTCGGGTCGGATACCCCAACCCGACCGTCGTCCGCGTCCCTTATGGCCTCATCAATGCCCTAGGCCTTCCGAACCCAGGCGTTAAGGAGTTCGCCCATGAGATAAGGGAGGCTAAAGGAGCCGTGCCGATTATCGTTAGCGTTTACGGCTTCTCGTCGGATGAGCTCTCGAAGGTGGCAAGCATGGCCGTAGACGTTGGAGCCGATGCCGTTGAGCTCAACCTATCGTGTCCTCACGTCAAGGGGACTGGATCTGAGCTAGGCCAAGACCCAAAGGTTTTAGCCGACGTCGTGATGGCCGTGAAAGACGCCGTGAACAAGCCGATCTTCGTTAAGCTCACCCCTAACGTAACGGATGTCGTCGCGATCGCAAAGGCTGCTGAAGAAGCCGGAGCCGACGCTTTGACCGCCATCAACACGGTCAAAGCGATGGCAATAGACGTCGAAACGGCTCGACCGATTTTAGCTAACAAGATCGGAGGGCTCTCCGGCCCTGCCATCAAGCCGATAGCGATACGTTGCGTCTACGAGATTTACGAGAAGGTCGAGATCCCGATCGTAGGATGCGGAGGTATTACGACGTGGAGGGACGCCGTCGAGTTCCTTCTAGCTGGAGCATCAGCCGTCCAAATAGGGACGGCGGTTGCGCTAAGGGGGTTGGATGTATTTCGATCGATCGTAAAGGGTATCGAATCCTACGTAAGGAGGAAGGGCTTTAGAAGCGTTAAGGAAATCGTAGGCCTTTCACATAAGCTATAACCATTAAGCTAACTATCGCTAGATTCAATAGGAGAATTTTTCAATTCCTCCTCAAGCTTTCTCTTTAAAAATGGAGAAAGATAATCCTTCAACTTGAGCTTTTCATTTAGAGATAGATGCTTAAACCCTTTGATTACTTTATAACAATTATGAGATTTGCAATTGCAAATAAAGACTTCATTATCATTTAAGTCATACTCAGTTGTTAAATAATTAAAGGTTATTTCTTCACCTATTTCAATATCCCTTAGAGCTATAAGATAAAGTCTTCCATCTTTAAACTCAACATATGCATTTGGATCACATGAATGATTAATATAATCATCAACATCTCCAGATGGCCCCAACCAAACATCATAATCTATTTGAAGCGAATGCCTGCTACTAATGTTAACCTTCTCACCTTTAAACTCAAATATTATTTCGTCCTTCTTAATCCTTTCATCGGCAAAAACCCCTAGCCCATCTAACGTAGACTTATTTACGCGAAGCCCTGGACCTCTTCCTTCGGCCATCCAGCCCTTCAGCGGCTGAAACCCTTCCGCTGGATCCGCGTTTTTGCTGAAGGAACTTCCTTTAAAAGCTTTAAGGAAGCCATCGCGACCAATAATTCACGTTTTAAAGCGTAATTCGATCGATTTGAAGCGACGTAATGCATAAAAGGAAACGCCTTAGAAGGCATCAGCCGATGAAGGAGGCTACTTTAACCAAGATCTGCTTCCTCACAGCAACGATAGGCATTATCGCCTTCTTCATCGCCAGCGCCTCATTTCAATACCCAAGGGTGAA
>WUQV01000290.1 GCA_009889585.1 Candidatus Bathyarchaeota archaeon
GAACCAAAGGGACGACTTCCTGCATAAGCTTTCACGATTCTACGTTAACAACTACGACCTCGTAGTCGTCGAGGATTTGCAGGTTCAGAACATGGTGAAGAATCATCATCTAGCTGGGAAGATCCTCGACGCCTCTTGGGGTAAATTCATTCAAATGCTATCCTACAAGGCGGAAGGAGCTGGTAGGATGGTAATGAGGGTAAACCCAAGGGACACCTCTAAGGGAAATACGGAAATAAAAGATAGGGATCACAGGGCCTCTCTAAACGTATTGGCGAGAGGCCTATCGGGGCTGGGACGGCCCTTAGGGCCTGTGGAGATGAAGCCTCTACTGGTAACGCCTATACCAGCAAGCTTCGTCGTTGAAGCAGGAAGCCCCCTCCGATAGGGAGGGGTAGTTCACCATAGCTAGGGCGGCGATAAGAAGGCGCTCAAATAGTTACGTTAACACAAAGGGTCATTAGCGCATTAGACAAGCATGGTTAACGTCGTGGACTCTCGGCATTTATATTACGTCGTTAATCGCGATGCTATGGACTAGTTCCAAAAAGTTTTTAGAAGCAAGCGCCTCTAAAGCACACGAGAATTGGATCCTTAGATCTCAAGGGTCGCGGGCTCCAATTCCTCTCGACGAAAACGGAGGTGAAAAGCATGTCGTACAGAAGGGCGCCGAGACCAGGGCCGAGGGAGATGTTCAAGGCGACTTGCGCTGACTGCGGCAAGGAGTGCGAAGTCCCGTTCAAGCCTGACCCTAGGAGGCCAGTTTATTGCCGAGATTGTTGGGCGAAGAGAAGAAGGTATTGATTAAGTTAAAGCGGATGGACGTTAGCGTTACTGCTGCTTTCTCCTTTTTTAAATAAATGCTTTTTGCGAATGTTAAATGTATATATTTAATTTAAGAGCGTTTCTTACGTTTAAGCGTACGTCATTGAGTGGAATTATATGAGCGAAAGGGTTAGCTTAAGCGAATTCCTTCGAGACGCTCGTAAGGTTGTAGACGAAATCCGAAGTCGATCGGTTAAAGCCGCGACGTTAGTGTACCATGACGATGGCGATGGCTTATGTTCAGCGGCCATCGTAAAAGCCGCCTTAGAACACGAAGGTTACGCCGTTAAGACTCTTTGCTTAGAGAAGGCTTACGACGAAGTCGTTAAAAGCTTACACGAAGGCGTTAACGAGATCATCTTTTACGCGGACTTGGGTTCTTCTCACGCCGACTTAATCTCACGATATAACGCTGGCCGCAACCTCACGGTGATATTAGACCATCACGACCCTAAGCCAACTAAAGACCCTAAGGTCGTCGACTTGAACTTAGAGCATTACGGCTTCAGCGGCGAGTCTGACTTCTCAGGATCGACTTGTTGCTACCTCTTCGCGAAAGCCTTGGACGAGAGGAACTCTTGCTTGGCCTATTTAGCGTTAGCCGGAAGCTGCGAGATCCCAAACGGGTTTAGGGGGTTGAACGACGCCGTCTTAAAAGAGGCGTTAAAGGAGGGCGTCGTCCGCCCGAAGGGGAAGTCCTTCGAGGCGATGAAGCTAAGGGCTCGCGTGGACGACTTATTCTCGAAGCTACAGATCCTAGGGGCCGTCGGCTATTACGAAGGCGGACCTGAGCTCGGGGCTAAAGCCTGTTTAAACGGATTAACCGAGGAGGTTAAGGCTAAGGTCGAAGAATTGGAGGAAAGGAGGAAGGAGGCGAATAGGCGATTATTGGAGAGGTTATATCAAGAGGGCCTTGAGGAAGGAAAGCACGTTCAATCGTTCGACGCAGGCGACGTATTCAAGGGGATGGGGACGAAGGTCCTCGGGCAGTTCTGCTCGTTCCTATCGTATCAACGGCGCCTCGTAAATCCAAATAAGTACGTCTTAGGCTTCGTAAACGTGCCGCCTAACGTGCCAAGTTGGGGAAAGTTGAAGGGAGCCTTGGCGAAGGCATCCGTTAGAGCTCCTGACCCCTTAAGGCTGAAGATCGATAAAGGCGAACTCCCAGGTGCCGTGCAACTCCTTTATTTAGCGTCGGAGGGGTTCGGCCTCGTCGACGGCCATCGATATGCTGCGAGCGCGACATTTTCGGCGGATAAGAAGGCCGAGCTCGTGAAGAACGTCGAACGCGTAGCCAGCTCATGGCCTTTACGCTTAAGCCTATAGCTTAACGTAAGGCGTTTGAGGCGATCGTATGGAGAAGGTAGGCGTCCTCGTCATTTCGTACGGCGCTAGGGAGGCAGCGATGGTCGACGCGTTCGTTCGAAGCTCTAAGTACGACGTGAGGATTTACGTCGTCGATAGGCAGAGGAACCCGTTTAACGTAAAAATGGCCTTCGAACACGTCGTCATACCGGACTTAAGCGTTCGCGATATTAGAAAGTTCGTCGAACGACGCCTTGCGGAAATAGACTTCGGGATCGTAGGCCCTGAGAAGCCTATCATAGATGGAGTGCGTGATGTCCTAGAGGTGGAGCTCGGCATTCCGATGATATGTCCGACTAAGCGTTACGCCTTAGAGGGGAGCAAGGTAGCTCAAAGGCGCCTCCTTCAAGACATAGTTCCAGAGGTAAACCCGCGCTTCAAGGTTTTCGACCCACGTGAGTACTCTAACGTTGAGGAAGTGAAGAAGGACTTATGCTCTTGGTTGGATGAATTGAACGATCGAGTAGCCGTTAAACCTGATGCACCAGCTGCTGGAAAGGGGGTGGGGGTATGGGGTGATCACTTTAATACTCGTGAGCAAATACTTGAGCATTTCTTTATTAACTTCAAGCATGGGCCTGTTATAGTAGAGGAGAAGATAGAAGGGGAAGAATCTAGCTTTCAAGCGTTTTGTGATGGAAAGCACTTAGTGCCATTGCCAGAAACGAGAGATTACAAAAGGGCGTTTGATGGCGATAAGGGCGTAAATACGGGTGGCATGGGGTCGTATAAGGACGTAGGGGAGTTCCTTCCATTTATGAGGCCTGATGATCAAGAGCAAGAAGTGAATATCATTAAGAAGGTCTTCAATAAGTTAAGACGAAATGGTGAAAACCAAGAGTTAAGAGGAATGCCGTTTTACGTAGCGTTTATTCATACGGGAAGAGGCCCTAAGATCTTAGAGATAAATAGCAGGCCTGGTGATTCAGAGATACAAAATATTTTGCCGTTGCTTAAGGAGGATTTTGTCGACGTTTGCTTTAAGATATTAAATGGAAGCTTGACGAAAGTCAAATTAGAAGAGGCAGCGACTGTCGCTATATATAAAGTGCCTCCGAGCTATGGAGGTTATGCTGAAGCCTTTCCTGAGAGGGTTCGTAAGGAGGAAGTAGGAGGACCCGTTGATTTCACTGAAGCTTATAAGTTGAGCGAGAAGTACGGTGATCGAATGCGTGTATACCCGGCCTCTATGGAGTTAAGGGATGATGGCAAAGTATATGCTCTTCGATCTAGAGCTGTTTGCATAGTAGGCATATCCGATGATATTCAAGCTGCAAGGGATATCTCGTTAGAGGGAATAAGGACAATTAAAGGAGGGGCGCTTTGGCATCGAACGGATATAGCATCTAAAGAACATATTGAAAGAAGCATACGTCATATGAATGAATTAAGATATAGGCTGCTATGAGATGATGAATATGAGGGTGTTCATAACGGATGTTGAGGGCCCTATATCGAAGAATGATAATGCATTTGAGCTTTCATGCTCCTTTATTCCAAATGGAGATAAACTTTTTACATTAATAAGCAAATATGATGATGTTATTGCTGACGTCCTTAGAAGGCCTGGGTATAAGGCTGGAAATACGTTGAAGTTAATACTTCCATTTTTGAAGGCTTATGGTGTTATTAATGAGAAGATGCAGAAGTTCTCAATTAATAGTATGTTACTCGTTCCAGGCGCTATTGATACTTTGCATTTCATAAGTAAGATTATGCCTTCTTTTATAGTTAGTACAAGTTATGAGCATTATATTAGAGCCCTATGTGATTTGACAGGATTTCCTTATGAGAATGCATATTGTACAAGGGTAGATATTGATAAGTATTTGATGAGTGAAGATGAGCTAATTCGCATTAAAGAATTGCGAAAGGAAATAGTTTCTATGCCTATGATAGAAATACCTAAAGGGGCTTCTTCGCTTGATGATTTTTCACAAAGGGATCGAGAGGTAATTCGAAGGTTAGATGAGATCTTTTGGGATGAGATATTAAAGATGAAATGCGGTGCTGCTTTAATTGAAGTGAAGCCTGTTGGTGGTGAAGATAAAGCAAGTGCTATATTAGATATTATAAGCAAGTTAGGAGTAAGCGTGCATAATGTAATGTATGTTGGTGATAGTATTACTGATGTGCAAGCATTTCGTCTTGTGAAAGAAGGTGGTGGTTTAGCCATTTCATTTAATGGCAATGAATATGCCATTAGGGAAGCCGAAATTGCAATCTTATCTGATAATACTATTGTAACATCAATTTTAGCGGATGTATTTAATAGATTGGGCAAAAAGAGCGTTATTGAAATGGTGGAGGAATGGAGTCCTTCAGCTTTAGAAAGGTTTAATGTAGATTCATTATTACGAAAGCGTATATTAGAGTTATATGGAGAGAAATTTCCTAAGGTAGAAGTGATAACCCCTAAGAATAGGGAGAGACTAAGTATTGAAAGTAGTGCATTTCGTAAGAAGGTTAGAGGTGAAGCAATAGGAAGGTTGGGATGACGTATGAAAGCCGAAATTGAAGATACGTATGCTGAAGCGTTTGAAGGGCTTTACTTCAGGGCGATAGTAACGGCTGACGACGAAGCGACCTTATGCGAAGCCGCAGAAGACGTAACGGCTACGCCAGCCGTCGTCATCGGCCGGATCGAGGGCGGAATCGAACGATGGTTAAGCGAACGCGAAACGCCGGATGGACGGAAGGGCGCGATGCTTCAATTCTGGGGCATGATCGATGAGAAAAAGCCGCTTGAACATTCGATTGAGAAGCTCGAGGTCGAGCTCTCCTACCGCATAAGGCAGGATGTGCTCGTCAAGCCGTTCACGGCGGTTTTCGATGCTTCTTTGGAGCCGATCGGAAGGATCGATGCGATGAAGCGGATCGGCCATTGCGGAGACGGCTACGAATGGGAAGAAGAACTATACGGCCGCCGCTTGATCGTCGTTCCCATCATGGTGCCGGACTTTTACATCGAACGATACCTAGGTTACGCTAAAGGCATTATGGGGGCTAACTTTTGGTATATGTGTAAGACGAAGGAGGCGGTGATGGAAGCGGGCAAAAGGGCTCTAAAGGCTATAAGCGAAGTCGAAGGCGTGATTACGCCGTTCGGCGTATGCTCAGCTGGCTCTAAGCCTGAGACGAAGTTCCCGTGGATAGGGCCGACGACGAATCATCCTTATTGCCCATCGTTAAGGGATAAGATAGGGAAGGAATCTAAGGTCCCTGAAGGCATTAATTACATACCTGAGGTAGTGATCAACGGCATTTCGTTAAAAGCCGTTAAGGAGGCTATGAAAGCGGGAATAGAGGCGGCTAGATCTGTCGAAGGCGTCATTAGGATATCTGCAGGGAATTACGAAGGGAGGTTAGGCAAATATATGATATATTTGCGAGAACTTTTCCTATAACGATTGAAGGATGCTTAGAGGCTTGCGAGCGTCGATAGCTTTGAGGAAACGTTTTGACTTCGTTGGATTCGGAGCTCTTAACGTTGATAAATTATACAAAGTGAATGAAATAGCTCATGAGGATGAGGAAAGCTTTATCTTAAGCTTAGAGGAGGCATGCGGAGGCTCTGCTGCTAATACGATCGTTGGTTTGGCGAGGTTAGGCTTTAGGACAGGCTTCATCGGAAAAGTCGCAAGGGATAGGGAAGGCACATTGCTCCTTAGGGACTTCGAAAGGGAAGGGGTTGACGTAAGCGGCATCATAATCTCGAAGGAAGGGAGCAGCGGCATCGTTTTAGGCTTCGTAGATCGAAGGGGTGAGAGGGCTTTGTACGTGAACCCAGGGGTTAACGATACGATAAGCTTCGATGAAATCGACGTAGAATACGCTAGAAGCTCAAAAGTCCTTCATTTAACGTCGTTCGTAGGCGATAAGTCATTCGAAGCTCAAAGGAAGCTCGTCGAGGTTATTTCAAACGAGGTGATCGTAAGCTTCGACCCTGGGTCGTTATACGCTCGAAAGGGCTTGGAAGCTTTAAGGCCTATCTTACGCAAGGCCTCGATCGTCCTCTTAAGCGAGGCCGAGTTGAAGTCGTTAACCGAAGGAGGGCTCGACGAGGGCTCGATGGCTTTGATCGACGAAGGCGCGCGCATAATAGCCGTCAAGCTTGGAGAAAGGGGTTGTTACGTTACCAACGGGGAAGAGGCTTATCTCGTCGAGCCTTATCGAGTGGAAGTCGTTGATACGACTGGCGCTGGAGATGCCTTTAACGCTGGCTTCTTATGCGGCTTCATAAATGGCATGGGCTTATACGAATGCGGAAGGCTCGGGAACTTCGTCGCATCTCGATGCATAACGAAGGTGGGAGCTAGGGCTGGGCTGCCGAGGATCTCCGACGTAAGGATGGAGTGGCCATCCTTGGGGGTGAGCTAGTTCACAATCGAAGTCTGGAGGGCTTTTCGCACCTAAAGATATAGTGTTCGCATGTATCAGCAACATCAGGCGTGAATTCAAACAGATAGGTCGGCAATTTAGAGCCTAATTTAATTTCAATCGATTATTTCTATCGATACAGCCTTAGTGTATAGCTTCACTTCCTTAATTTTCGCTTGATGAAGATCCTCGATGGAAAACTCAGCGTAAGCCCTTATGACGTAAGTGCCCTTTCGCCATAAGGTGAAATTATAACCCGAAAGGATCATGCTGTATCTTCTGGCGAAAAAAGCATTGCTCGTTAGGCTCCAAAGTGCGAATGATGAGCATGCCCAATATCACTTCAGGATGCTTCAAAATTAATTCCCATACGCGTCATATACTTCGATGAAAAAGAGCGGGTCGACGTGCCGATGGTAACCGAGAGCTTGCCAATGTTAATGAAGCGCGGCTCGACGTAAACTCCCTCGCCGATTTAATACCACGCCTTCGGCACGTTTAAAACGGCCTTAAGGCGAATTTCGTTTAACTGTAACTCGTCTTCTGGGGCTTCAACTTTATTATCTTTTGGAAATTTAACGAAGGGAAATGAAGTTAACCCGATTAAGGCGATCGCAAGAATTAGCACTACTGCCAATACTGCCTTTATTACCTCATAACCTCTCCTTTGAGTGGTTAGATGGCTCAAAACAAGAGCTTATAAAAAGCTTACACAAAGCCAAGGGATAAGCCGACCTATCGCACGGAGCCGTTCGCCTCATGGAAGTTGAAGGATTTGTCACGGGCTCAACGGCTTCGCTATTTAAAAATCTTATTTCCACAAAGTGCCTAAAGGGGAGGGGCGTGGTCGAAGTAAGAATAGCCCTCATCCAATTCTCGTCCGGCCCGAACAAAAGGGAAAATTTAAGCAAGGCGTAAGGATCATCAAGAAAATCGGAGGGGATGCCGATATCGCGGTTTTCCCCGAGTATATGATGAGCTATGCCGAAGGCGGATTGTCAAAGGATTGGTTAAATTCTCAAGCTGAAGATTTAAACGGTGACTTCATTTCAAAGCTCTCTATGGCAGCTAAGGAGGTTGGCTTATGGCTCTTAATTAATATGTTTGAGAGGGTGAAGATAGAATCTATAACACCAATGTAGTATTAGATGAAAATGGGGAAATAGTAGCGAAGTATAGGAAGATTCATTTGTTTGATACCTATGGTTATAAGGAATCCGACTTATTTAAGCCGGGGTGTGAGTTGTTAGGCTCGACATGGGGGATTGAAGAGAAAGTAGGGCCCCTCAGGATCGATTCGAATGAAATCGAAGAAGCTAGAAAGGTCCTGCCGCTCTTAAGCTTAAGGAGGCTCGGAGTGCCGAGCCCTGCTTAACGCGGCCGTAAGGTTCATAATGTTTTAATTTATATGAGGGCGTTAAACTTAATGAGTTGGATGCTTGACGTAAAAGTTGAGAAATTAACTAAGGATGACGCGCTAGATATTGAGAATTTATTCGAACGCGTTTGGCCTAATGCTTATGAATACCCTGAGGAGTGGAGAAGGAAGAGGACGTTAAAAAGGGAGCAAATAAAGGCCGAAATGGACGCAGGCTATTATTACTTCGGAATAAGGTTGAATGGAAAACTCGTTGGCGTTTATAAAGCGCTCATCACGGAGCTAGGTTTATTCGGAGAGCATCAATCGGTCGATCCGGATTATAGAGGCCGCGGCCTCGCGACCGCCATGTACCATCAATTCCTCAATTTCGCGAAGGATTGTGGTTGTAAATCTGTTTACGTGAACATTCTCGTAGGTCAAACGGCGAGCGAGAGGATCGTTGAAAGGTTGGGCTTCCGTAGGAAAGGACATCCGTATGAACAAGCGAAAGGTATGCTCGTTCAAATGTATGAGCTAGAAGTTTAAGCGTATGAACATTCTTTCTATTTGCTGTCGAAAAACTTAAGCGAACGACACGCCTCCCATGAGTGGCGGCTCTAGCGTGGTCGCGCAAATGGATGCTGCCAAGATGTGCGGAGCACAACGTCCCGCGAAAGCCCCTCGATGAGCGTGATGAAGCCGACGTGATGATGCTAACGGCGGATGAGGTGAACTCGGCTGAGCCTAAGGGAGGAAGCCGATTTTTCGACAAGCTGAGCTTGCTTAGTAAGATCTGTAAGGCTTTACTTGAATGGGATCCAGACATCGTCGAAATCATCCAATTCGGGTCATCGGTTTACGCCTCAACTCACGCTAGGGATATAGACTTAATCGTCGTAACGAAGGACGAAAAGGCCTACGGCGGTTATTTCGATGCCTCAAACTCCGAAGACTCGCCC
>WUQV01000291.1 GCA_009889585.1 Candidatus Bathyarchaeota archaeon
AGTACGATTCGCACGGTTGTGTGTATTCCACTGCATAACTTGAGTTTAATAATCCCTTGAGCTTCTACCAGGCTCTAAGAGGGGACCTCAGGATGGTAACGGTGAATGTTTAATAATCCCTTGAGCTTCTACCTAAAGGGGGGATAATGTGAAGAGGAAGGCCCTCTTAGTAGCGTCGATAGCGATATTAGCGATTGTAATCATCGCTGGCGCAGCCCTTTACGCCGTCTACCTTCGACCAACCCCTGGCAAGCTCAGGGTCGGGTACTTAACCGCCGACCTTCATCATTTGGCCTTCTTCGTTGCGATGGACAAGGGCTTTTACGCTGATGAAGGGCTTGATATCGAATACGTTGCCTATCCTCATGGCGTCGCAGTAATGGATGCGTTTAAGGCCGTGGCCATAGACATCGGCATGCTCGGCACGGCGCCTGCAACCTTCAAGCACATTCGTGAAGGAATCGACATCACGGTCATCGCTTTCTGCAACATGGAGGGGTCGAGGCTCGTAGCCAGGCCGGGCATACTTAGAGTTGAGGATTTGAAAGGCAAGAGGGTGGCTGTTCACCACGTCATGTCGATTCAAGGCGTACTCCTTCACATCATCTTAGGTAAGCACGGATTGACCTACGCTGACCTTCACGATGGATGGCCGGTCATAATGGGGGCTCCGCTTCAACCAAGGGCTCTTGAGGCTGGCGAAATAGATGCCTTCATCACTTGGGAGCCCTTCTGTTCCAAGGCGATCGTCGAAGGATATGGGGTGGCCCTTGCCAACTCACGTGACATATGGCCATTTCACCCGTGTTGCTTAGTCGCCGTCAGGACGGAGTTCTTACGCGAAAGTCCAGATTCAGTCAAGAGGTTCGTAAGGGCCCACGTAAGGGCGACGAGGTGGATACTCGAAAACCCGATGGAGGCAGTCGAGGTAGCTGTCAAGTGGACGAAGCTGTCGAAGGAGGTGGTGATGAAGGCCTTCGAAGTTTGTTACTTCATATATGAGCCGCCTTTGGAGGGGCTTAAGCAGTGGATCCACTATCTCCTAGAGTTCGGCTACTTAAAGCCTGAAGAAGTACCTGATGTCGATAAATTCATAGGGAAGTTCGTGGACATGACCATCATGAGGGATGTCTTAAAGGAGTTAAGGGTGTAAAAGGCTGAGGCTTAATAGGGAAGGGCTAACCGAACTTTCCTCCTTCTTTTTCTGCCTCCTCCTATGGGAGGTAATCGGGCGCCTTAACCCGTGGGGGTTGCCAGCGTTTTCAATAGTCGCAGCAAAGTTCGTAGAGCTCATGATCATCGGCGACGTATACGGGCATACGTTACTTGCGCACGCAGCCGTGAGCCTTCATCGAGTCCTCACGGGCTTCGCCCTGGCGGCTATCGCAGCCTTCGTCCTCGGGCTTCTATCCGGGCTTAGCGAGGCGTTTAACGCAGCCTTAAGGCCGGCTATTGAAGCGACGAGGCCTATCCCGCCGATCGCCTGGATCCCCATAGCGTTGGCGATTTTCCGCTTCGGCCTCGCCAGTTATGCGTTCATAATATTCCTAGGCGCTTTCTTCCCGATGTTCTCTAACACGATCGCTGGGGTGAAGAGGACGAGCCCCGTGTTGGTCGACGTTGCGAAGTCCTTCGGAGCTTCCAAACTTCAAACGACCCTTAAGGTGGTGATACCTAGCGCCCTTCCAGAGGTCGTAACAGGCATGAGGGTCGGCTTCGGTATAGCTTGGATGTGCATAATAGCCGCTGAGATGATAGGGGTGATAAGGGCCTTGGGCTTGGGTTATTTTGTGTTAACGATGTATGAGCTCGGCCTATACCCTGAGATGGTTGCTGGAATGGCGATGATAGGCATCATCGGTTACTTAACGAACGAGGCATTCAAGCGGCTTGAAAGGTCGTTGTTCAAATGGAGGGCTGAGGTCTCCCTTTAATCCCTTCATAAGGCGTCTGAAAAGTGGCGGTCAGCGCAGGCTAGTGGTTTCATCGCGAAGCTCCACGCCGTCGCCTCACATCATCCCGATTGAAAAGGGCCATGGCTTAATATAACTATATCGCGCGAACGCTGAGGCGGCTTCGAGAAAGGTCGCAGCACTCATTAAGCGAAGCGTAAGCTTGATTAACTCAACGGATTTAACGACCGTGAATTTAAACGGAAACGTTAAAAGCGGCCTTAATACGCCGAATTTTCGTTAAACGTATGAAAGGGCGAAAGGCTTAAGAAACGATTCTCCGTCTTGCAGAGTGGGCCTTTTAACGCTGGCCCACTTCGGAGGTGAGAGTTATGGGAGAAGAGGAAGAGTGGGAAGAAGAGGAAGGTTGGGAGGAAGAGGAGTGGGAAGAAGAGGAATTGGAGGAGGAAGGCTGGGAAGAAGAGGAGTGGTGACAATAGATCAAGCCATGCTCTCTTGCTAACCTTTTTATATATTTATTGTTTAGCGCCAAGCTTTACATAAGGGATCTTCTCATCCTTTGCAATCTTATAAGGGTGCTTTTCAACGTCCACTTGTGCGAGTAGCGGTCCTCGACGGGGATAAATGTGATTCGAGACGATGTCAAAGGGTATGCCATCGCTTTTGTCCGATGGTAAGGAGTAAGGTCGAGGCCATAACGTTCGAAGGCGACATCCCGAGGATCGCGGAAGCACTTTGCGTAGGCTGCGGCATTTGCGTTAAGAAATGCCCGTTCCAAGCCCTTCACATCGAGAACGTCCCGGATGAGCTAGAGGGCGAATGCTCCCATCGCTTCGGCCCTAACGCCTTCAAATTGTTTCGACTTCCCCTTCCCTCCAAAGGGGCCGTCTTAGGGCTTATCGGAAGGAACGGCGTAGGCAAGACGACTGCCATTCGCATCCTTTCGGGGGAGCTGAAGCCGAACCTCGGGGATTATGAAGGCCCGCCGGATTGGCTCGAAATCGTCAAGCGCTTCAGGGGCTCCGCCCTACAGGATTACTTCAAGCGATTAAGCGAAGGAAGGCTAAAGGCCGTTCATAAGCCTCAACACGTCGACAAGATCCCACGGGCGGTATCCGGCAAGGTAGGCGAGCTATTGGAAAGGGTTGATGAGGGCGGCAAGCTTAAGGAATTGGCCGAGAGGCTCGACATAAAGGCGTTTTGGAACAGGCCTTTGAACGTTTTAAGCGGAGGGGAGCTTCAACGGGTCGCTATAGCAGCAGCCATCTGTCGCGAGGCAGACGTTTACCTATTCGATGAGCCGTCCAGCCACTTAGACGTGAAGCAACGCTTAGAGGCTGCGAAGGCCATACGATCATTAAGGGATGATGGGAAGACGGCTGTCGTCGCAGAACATGACTTAGCCGTTTTAGATTACCTATCCGATCAAGTTTGCGTACTTTACGGAAGCCCTGGCGTTTACGGAATAGTTTCGCACGTCTACGGCGTACGAGTAGGAATCAACATCTACTTGCAAGGTTACTCGCCAGACGAGAACGTGCGCTTTAGAAAGGAGCCGGTAGTCTTTCGCGTAAAGCCTCCGACGATAGGCTGGACCTCTGAGGAGACATTATTCTCATGGGGCGATATGAAGAAGGCCTATGGCGGGTTTCAACTTGACGTAAGGCCTGGCGACGTGAGGAAGGGGGAGGTAATCGGCATCCTAGGCCCTAACGGCATCGGGAAGACGACCTTCGTTAAGCTCATCGCTGGCATCGAGAGGCCGGATGAAGGAGGCCCTATCGTATCACAAGGGCTTACGATGAGCTATAAGCCTCAGTACATCTCTGCGGAGTACGAAGGGACCGTTGAAGGGCTCTTAAGGGAGGCGGCTAAGGAGAGCTTCGAATTAAGTTGGTATAGGTCTGAAGTGTTGGAACCCCTTGACCTCTTAGCGCTGCTGGATAGGGACGTGGCTGAGCTCAGCGGAGGGGAACTACAACGGGTGGCGATTGCGAATTGTCTCTCTAAGGAGGCTCAGCTCTACCTCTTGGACGAGCCAAGCGCGTATTTGGATGTGGAGGAAAGGTTAGCCGTGGCAAAGGCCGTGCGAAGGATCGTTGAAGGTCGTAACGTAGCTGCGTTCGTCGTCGAACACGACGTAGTGGCTCAAGACTTCGTAGCGGATCGATTGATGGTTTTCACCGGGGAGCCAAGCGTCAAAGGGGTCGCTAACCCGCCAGTTAGCCTTCGGGAGGGGATGAACTCATTCCTCGAAGGAGTTCAAGTGACGTTCAGAAGGGATCCTGATACGAAGAGGCCTAGGGTGAATAAGGAGGGCTCTAGGCTCGATCGATTGCAGAAGAAGATCGGCGAGTATTATTACGTTTCAATAGAGTAGCCGCTTAGAGGTTCCGCTTAACTGTTCCTTTCGTATCAGCTAAGCGGTTGACGTTAAGCGAGATGCTTAACGGAGGGCTACCTCTATGCCCTCTTGCCCTAGGCTCATCCCCTAGGCATCCTCCCCTACGTCGAGCCTCTTCACAGCATAGCTTAGAGGCAACAGGGGAGTGGAGGGTGACCCGCCTATCATAGCCCCCATGAGCCCTTGAGGCAAGCTCGATCCTTCCATCGGAAGAGCAAGCCCTCACAAGCCCATGGAAGCTATGACCATAAATAGAGGGCCAAACATATAGAACTTTAACCCTACGAATCCTCTTATAATCGGGAAGCTTATAGCTTATTTCCACGGGCTCTTTAAGCTTCTCTCCACAGCCTAGAGCTCTTCTAGCTATTATGAAAGCTGCTAGTTGATGGTTGTTTAATTTAGGGAAATTTTTAGCATATTTATGCCACGCAATTTTAGACGTATATGCTGGCTGGACTTCTACTACTGAAAGCTTTTCCTTTAATGCTCTAATTTTTATAGTTTCAATTAACCTTTTCCTTACGAAGTTTGCTACAAGTCTATTAACCCAATTTGGAAAGTCAAGGCTGCGCTTAAACTTTAAATCTTCTATGGCTATCGTATTTACGCCGTGTCCTTTAAGCCATTTAAAGGCCTTTTTGACTAAGTTGCCTATGAGCCAATTACGCTTCTCCCTTCTAGCAAACACCAGATCTGGATAGAAGAACCACTTAGAGGCCAATAGGTTTCCGTTTCTATCAACTATCGTAACAGCCATTCCAAGAGGGTTTACGTCGAAGCCAGCTATTTTCCGCCCATTCCATTCTACTTTCGACTCTTCCAGCTCAAACGTTATGAGGACTTGATAGCCGTTTCTAAGAGTCCTCTTGACTCTAATAGTATATTGAGCGGCTTCCTCAAGCACATTACCGACGTAATGTTTAAACTCTTCTGGCATGTAGAGCTTAACTTCGAAATCATCGAAAATAGTGTTTCTAATTAAGAGGGAATATCCATCTTCGCGTTTAACGATCTTCGTATTAGCGTTTCCTCCTTGATTTCTCTGTCCTATGCTTATAAAGCCCCATCTCCTACGGATAAGCCACTCATCCTTAGCCTTAATTTTACTCCTAGACATTTTCTTAAGCGTTTTCTTTCGGCCGAAGACTATCTTCGGTAAAGTCTTGTTCTTCTTATGCTCCTCTAATTCTTTCAATTTCCTTTCGAGCTTCTCTATCCTCCTCGTAATTCCCTTCTTCTTCAGAGGATCTTCCGCCTTCATCGGTCTCTTACGAGCCCTATCGATCCTCCACTTTAAGTCCTCTATGTAAAGAGGCAAAAGCTCCTTTTGCGCCTCCATCAGGGCCTTAGCCTCTTTAATAGCCCATTGGCACCATCTAGCGTTCGGCATGAATAACTCGTAAAGCCTTTCTACGACTTCGTATTCCCTACAACCTTCTAAAAGCCTATTATACGCAAATCTGATCATAGAGGGAAATATTCTAGATAGAGTATTTAACTTCATCAATTCCCCTTCGTTAGGCATCAGCTTAGCTCTTACCGTAAACTTCAGTTATTATCGCCTCTAGGCCTGAGATATCGCTCCCCTTCCTTCAACCACTTCATGTTATTATAGATACAGAAGTATGTAAAGATTTAGTTCCTTATCGGCTGTTGTACAAGACCCTCCCGCCGGAGCATCGTTATGATTGGTCCGATCCCTAGGCGTAGATTCCCATCGAAGGCAAGGGCTCAAACGTAATCTGACAGCCCAACCAGATGGTTAAAGAAGCAAGTGTGGGAAAAACTTTATAAACGTGGGAGATAGGATGATGGAGCGTGAGCACCGTTCGAGTTGACTCAAGGTATCGAATACTGCTGGACAAGCGCGTGCGCGAAATCATGGGGATCAAAAAGGGCGAAGCCGTTGTGATCGTACCCTTTCGTACGGGGGCGGTGTTGATAGCTCTTGGGTCGAGGTCGTTTTCCGAAAGCCTAAGAGGGTTCAAGTACGTTGAGGCTGAGCATGAGGCATCTCGTTACCTGAGGAAGGGGATGGGGTCGCGTGCCGGTCCTTGACACGGTCGTGCTCTTCGCAGCCGCGGATCCGGAGGACGCGTTTCACGAGAAGGCTCTAGAGCATTTGGCCAAGCTCGGCACGAGGTACGTCCTCGCCACGTCCGCCTTGATCGAATTCGACATCGTCCTGAAGAGCCGCGGCTTCGATTATAATGAACGTATGGAGAAATTCGCCCTCCTCATTCGGGACTTCCCTGCGGCGGCTGAGGCGGTTCACCGAATTACGCCAGCTACGCTCTATCTCGCCGCTTTGCACGAGCGCGATTTCGACCTAGATTACTTCGACGCTTGCGTAGCCGCCGAAGCGTGGGAGCACGATGGGATTGTTGTGTCAACGGACGAATCCTTCGACGTCATCCCCGATCTTAAAAGAATGTGGTGATAAGCGCAGTTCTCTTTAGCGGTAGGAAATTTAAGCGCGTTCATTCTATCGGCCAAGGTGTATGATTGACGACGTTCCAAATAGTGTTCGGAATTTTCGTTTTTGGCTGCATAATCAGCGTCATAGCTTCCGTAAGGTATGAAGGCGGGCATTTAACTCTATCGGCGGGAAGTTCCCCTCCCTATCGGAAAGAGATGAAATCCGATGCGCTTACATCCCCCGTTCATATGCGTTAATTCGTCTACTTGCAGTCATGAGGTCGGGATGCGTAAAGCCGCTTCAAGCCCTGCATCCCGTAAAGCCGAGAGGGAATTGAAGCGGACGTAGTAGGGCTGGGGACGGCCCGAGTTCAAGCCTGTGGAGACGCCGCAGGTCGTCGTTGAAACAGGAAGCCCCGTGCGATAGCTTGGGGTAGTTCACAGGCCGAAGGCTAGCTCCCCTACGTTATCGCTGGCCTATAGCGCATTTTGTTTGAACAGCCTATCGGAAAATGCCTAGCGCTTCTGACTTCCCCATAATCGCCTTCGGATCCTCATGAGGCTTTAGGGCGATCAGGGCAGCTGAAGCCTCCTCATTCTTACGTTTAACGCTTCTACCTCATCCCTATCCCAAATCTTATTACATTTTCGACAAAACTTTACATGATAGCTTAATTCCTCAAGCCTTTTCCCACACGTCGGACACTTACGCGACGTTCCCTTAGGCTTCACGAAGAACGTTGGACATACGTTTTCCTCCGCCTTATTGGCTATGGCTCATTGAAGCCTTCCATACGCCCATAGGTGTATTCTAGATGGGCTATCGTCATCGGCTCTTATTCTCTTTAAATGCTTCAACAGGTTGTCGGAAAACGCTTAAGTTAATACCACTTCAACTATCAGTTGAATAGATGGTTGAGGTAGTCAGGGCGATCAGCTTCGGTTACGATCCAACGCCGGAAGTCGAACGTTTACTACATGATTTCAGGTACAAGCCTTATGTGCTTTCATCTTAAACCTCATGGCAATTTCCCAACGGCCAACCTTTTAAACGGGTTAAGTAGCGGCTTATCGCTAATTGCTCAGCCCATGTCCTTTTCAATTCATTAGACGGCATTAAGGCAGGGAGGCTGGGACCTCCTGAATTCATTCATGAAGGGCGTCAAGGCCGTCGAACCCACACCTTTAAGCCCTCGGATAAGCCCTTCATGTCTACCTAACGCAGGCGAAGGCACTAACAACAAGCTTTTTAAGCTTTAAATGAAAACGAGCTACGCCAGCCACCGACGGCTTAACGCGGTGCCTCATTTGGCTAAGGTCTTCACTCCGTTCATCCTCGTGAACTTCAAGGGCTACTTGGAGTCGATTTGTAAGAGGGCTTTAGAATTAGCGAAAGCGGCCGAGAGAGCGAGCATTGAGAGCGGGGTTTGCATCGGAGTCGCCCCTCAATTCGTAGATATAGCGAAAGTGGCTGAAGCTGTTTCAATACCGGTTTTCGCTCAACACATAGACCCAATCCCACCTGGGGCTTACACTGGATACGTCCTGCCGGAAGCCGTGAAGGAAGCTGGCGCCGTTGGAACGCTCATCAATCACTCAGAAAGGCAGTTGACTTTCTCAGACGTAGATATCGCCGTGAGAAGGGCTCGTGAAGTAGGGCTTACCTCGATCGTTTGCGTAACGAATAGCCGTATGGGCGCTGCAGTGGCCTCCCTTCAGCCGAATATGATAGCGATCGAGCCTCGGGAGCTCATCGGCACGTATGCTTCCATCTCAAAGATCAAGCCTGATGTCATAGCCGAAGCCGTTGAGTTAGTAAGGGGCATAAATCCAAGGATACGCATCCTTTGCGGCGCCGGGATCGCTAACTCCGTCGATGTGATCGTCGTCTTGAGGCTCGGAGCCGATGGAATCATCGTAGCGAGCGATGTAGTGAAGGCGAAGGATCCGTACGAGGTATTGTCGAAGCTTGCGAAGGCAGCTGTCAATGTTCAATCGTCAAGCGTTTAAGAAAGAAGCCAGCGAATGCCGAGGAATAATCCGATAATTAAGCCCATACTTAAGCCTACAAACCATGAGTTAATGAATACGAGCCCAGTAGTATAATGCGGGAGGAGATCTAACGCTAAGGTGCAAGCGATAGCTAAGAGATAGCATGTTAACCTCTTATTCTCTGGAAAATCAGTTTTTAAAGTGTAAAATATTAGGAAAGTCATTAAAAGGAGTGCAGTTGCCATTATAACAATGTGAGCATACATTGGTAGAACTCCGACATATAATCCCTCTATGCCAGTACCAATGCCGATATAATATAACATCCCCATTACGTCGTGTCTGAATGCAATAAGTACTGGGATCGATATTATGAGTATTAATAGTGCAATGGGCTTAAAAATTACATAGATAAGCCTACTTACGTTAGCTCCAATGATAAAGCCTATAGTCATAAAGAAGAACAAATTTTTGCAGGTTGAATTCCATCATAATCCTTTCAACCTTGTGAACTATCCTATATCTTTATTATTTTGGGAACCATGTAGAAATAATAGTAGTATAATGGACGGAACGTCATAATGGTGAAGAAATCGCATACAAGGTTAATGGCACTTAATATGTATAAAGAGGTATCGATATACTGATTTGAGCTGCGATTGAGGTGAATATAACAGTAAAGAGCAACGGAAAGAACGAATGCAGCAATACAGACAACTTTTACTATCGCCAATACTGGAAGCGGGTCTACTATTAGTGCATATCCCCTATCTAGCGGCAAGTCTACTTCTCTTGGCATATTGTCTGCTAAAATATCCAAACATCTTGCTAGCTGAGGATAAGATGTAGGCCTGTAAGCCTTGTCTAAGCTCTCGTAGACGTTTACGTGAAGCCATCTGAGGACTTCAGCCATCGTCTTATAATACCCTGATAGGCTCGACCAACCATCTGGGAATACTATCCAATCTCCAAAGAAAGTCATCCTATCCTTAAACCAATATAAAGCTAAAGTAAACACACATTCATATACTGAAGAGCTTAGCCTCTCAGCTATCGTAGCTATGTAAACTCTATGGGTATTGCTGACGTTCGATATCAGATATAACAACTGATAATCGACTATTTGACTTGAAAAGTTCGCCTTCATGGGCCTGAGGTATACCGCCGTCTTGTCGTTAAGGCGCGTCTCGATAAGCGGCCCCGCCCAAATGTGCCAATCGCCCTTTGAGCCTCGTTCAATTCCTCCTACGATCTCCCCTTTGAGCTGCACGTACACCCCCAGTCTCGTTAGCGATATACGTTGCCGTTCTGTTCTCAATCGCCTTCCTAACCTCCATAATAGCCTTGATCATACTCATGAAGGCTTCGTTAGGTATGTAAGGTTCGTTAACAAGAACTCTTGAGCCATTTTTACGAACATAAACAGTGTGGAAGAGCTCGTAACGACCGTGATACCCTAGAGGTATATCACTCATTAATAGCGTTAATGCTATAAGCATCATAAGATTAGCTCTTTTAATGGAAGGATCTTATTCTGAGCTGGCAAGTACTATTGGACTGCGAAGAGGCAATGCTAACGCGTACACTAATAAGGTCACTATCATTAGCGCTACGGCCATCGTTCGAAGGGCCTTAGCATGGGATGTCCCTGAGGGGATTTTAAGAGTGGGCATATATACTTCGCCTCTAAAGCACTTCGCTCGGCTTAGCCTCCTCATTTAGCGCTAAGCTCTTAAGAAGCCGTAGAAGGCGTTTTGGGTTGATCAGCGGTCGCCTACTATGGTCGTTATACCTCCCTAAGGGCTATGCCTCGAAGGATGGAGGCGTAGATGAGGAGCTTCCAAACCTCGCCCCTCACGTGTCCGTACTCTTCAACGTACTTTTGAGCGATTTCTCGAAGTTCATCGGCCTCCTGCAGCGTCAGCTTCTCTTTCTCAATGAGCTCCTTGAGCCTCTTAGCATCCTCCTTGGTTACGGGATTGATCGCTTCAGCCATCGCCGATAGCCTAGTGAGCTCACCTTTGACGAACATCACATCCTTAGCCTCAAGAATCCCCCTGAAGCCTAAGAACTCCGCGAAGAACTCCAGCTGACTTCGAGAGGCCTCGGATACCCTAGTTATCCTCTCCTCGATCCTCCTTACGCAACCTTCAATTCTCTCGAGCTTCCTCCCAAGCCAATACGCTAGGCTTACAGCCGATACGATGATGGTAGCTATCGTTGCGACCAATCCTACGATGGGTTCCTGAATCAAGGTTACAGCATATCTTCCGCTTCTGCTATTTATAAATCGCTCAGTAGCGTCGCTCTCAAGCGAGCCCTTTGGCATGGCGATGGCTTCCGTGATTAAAGCGCTTGCGATATAGTGTTTAAGTTTTTAGCCGACGGCAAAACGCTCTACGACGGCTAGCAAGTACTGTAGCACTAATGTATACACTAGTAAGATAACTATCATTAATGTTGCAGCTATCGTACGAAAGACCTTAGGTATGGAGGCGTTCCTCGAGGCCTTTAAGAAGGTGGACATATATGCTTTTCTCTGACGTATGACAGAGCAATTGTGGCGCTCTTGAGACATGTCGGAGGGCCCGTAGCCGAGTTAGGATAAGGCGCCGAGCCTAAGGCGCGCAAGCCTCCGGAGCCGGAGAACGGGGGTTCAAGTCCCCCCGGGCCCGTCA
>WUQV01000292.1 GCA_009889585.1 Candidatus Bathyarchaeota archaeon
AAGAAGTCGATGGACGTGAACTCAATGAAGGCGTTGCATTTCCAAATTCATCCCTTCTAAATCATCTAACCTATGTTATTCAAATCCTTCATAAGCGCCCGATTTAAGGGCCGCTAGGAATTCATTCGGCATAACCACATGTACTTTAGCCCTTAGACGCTCGATAATAATTCTTGCCTTTTCATAGAAACCTTTATCAACCGTTAGGAGCCACACATTTCTATTCGCTAATGACAGCGCTAAACTTAAGAATTTCTTATCATGCTCATCCAAGTCTAAATGTAAGTTAATGCATAAATCCGTTACGCATTTTTCTGATGAATCTATAGCTGATTTCGGTACGCGCCACACGGCCAGCTTATCGGTAATTTGGATAAAGCGTTCAAGCGGGATTTGCCTTTTCCGTCTTAGAAAATGCTCTATCACTAAACGATCGAAAGATGATAACAAACATCTACATTTTTCAATTTCAGAGGGAATCTTCTCATATTCATCAAATATCTCTTTAGTTATATACCAAACTATCATAATCTGCTCTTTACTCAACAGAGCTCTTCTGCAATAAACGAGAGCCTTTATCTCTTCATCATTCAGCCTACGTAATTTCTCACAACAGGGAATTAAAAATGAAGTATCAAATACGATAGCCATATGCCGAGGGAAGCCAAGCACAAGCGTGCCTCAGGCTTAGAAGAGTTCCCTTGTAACTTCCAGAGAATACGGTATTGGATCCATTGTACCATCATCCCTTATCATGATTTCGTTAACACTTACCCAAGGTTGTTCCTTTGTTCTCTCCTTGAAGTAGTAAATCTTAATGTCTGAGGATTTAATCTCCTTGCCTTCGACAAGCTTAGCTAACGTATGAAGGAGTATCTCTGAATGAGTTGTAATAATAAGTGTCAAGTTTTTATCTACAGCTTGCTTGATTAGCTCGCGAGTTAAGTCTATTTGTTGCCGTGGATTTTGATGCTCCTCAGGCTCCTCTATTACGAGAAGAGAATTTTCCTTCGCTCTATCTACAAATGTATGAATTATATGCGCATCTACAAGTCCTGAAGGAGCCTCTGCAGGCTCTAATGTTAAACCTTCGATCGTTTCATCGCTAAATGTGAAAGTTATGCCTGCCAACCTATACAACATGAAGATTCTTGAAATGCCAAGGCCTTTTATATGCTTTGGTTGCAACTCTATTGCTGATACTTTCCTCAGATCCTCCTCGAAGATAAGCCAAGGCGCTAGTGAGCTTTCTACTCTGCTTTTAAACCAGTCGCGATAGCTGTACTCATGTTCAGGTGACTCATAAAACCTCCTTATTATAGGCTGAGCAAGTGTAATTAGTCCATACCTAGACGAAGGCACTAAATATTCTTCATTCCATAGACGTCTAAAGCATTTTGCACTAGCGTTTTGATATGCAGGCAGAGTGATTTCTACAATGCGCTCGGCGTCACCTAAGCAAATGCTCACTGGAAAATATCTTGTTTTACCATTAAATCTCGCTAGCTCGCACATTGGCTTCCCAAGCAATTTCCTTGAAATATCATCAGGACCTTGCCCAGCCGAGGCACGAGAAGCTATATAGATGGCGTATGCTACGCTGGATTTGCCCGTAGAGTTTTTACCTATGAATAGGTTGGCTTTCCCGATCTTTACCTCTAGCGACTCAACGCACCTCCAGTTCCTTAGCGTAAGCTTCAATACATCCTCAGGGCGCGCATCCATGGTAATCTGTCACATCGATTTAGTTTTAGATCCCTCCTTATAGCTTCTTCGGTTTTCTCCTCTATTAATTACGAAGCTTAAGTAGACCGCATTCACCTCTTTGACTTAACTCGACCTTTATAGACTTCTTAAACTTAGGCAGAGCTATAAAGGAGACCGTTGAGAATAAGCCGCCTGCTAAAAAGACTGTCTCTAAGCCGTGAAGCTCCGAAACAGCGCCTCCGGCGATCGATCTAGCTAAGTAGCCCTCTCGGTCTTAATGAATTATGAGGCTTCTGCCGCGTGGATTCCAAATAGTGCTCGTCTTGATCCAGATCTCACCTCAACCTTAACCGCATTTCAGAAAGCATGCCAACGGCTATCGCCGATCGCTTGGAATAGGCGAAACGCTTTCAGCGATGAAGCTTCACAAAGCTGCCTACTGGATGATCAAAGGCGAGCTTTCATCCCAAATGTGCTGTACAGTAATCAGGTTGGTTAGTTGTTACTCCCCTGAGAAACGCGTCAAGTTAGCCAAACCAGCTCAATTCGCTCGTCCTTGCCCTTTTCCTAATGGAAAACGAGGAGGGATGTGTATTTCAAATCGGATGGAGCTCGAGCGTTTGGACGGCGAACGGTCGCAAGCGGATTAGATACGCTATTCCTAGCTATTTCCAACAGTTCTGGCAGCGTAAACCGGAAGTGAACGGCATTACGATCAAGCAAAAGAACGGTAAGCTGATGGGATACGTAAGCGTTACCCTTCCTGATTCACTCCTTCAACCGATCTACACGGCGATCGCGTTGATCGGAACGAACCGATTTGCTCGTCGCAGTTAAACCCGATGGGGAGCTTAGGCACTTCTTTTCCTTAAGATGTTGCGCTCGCTCCCAATGGGAGATCAGGGAGCTGGCGATGGAGATGTTAAGGCAAGTGAAGAAGGTGGCTCCTTCGCTATTCGAAGGGGCTGGCCCTTCGTGCGTTGAATTCGGCTACTGCCCTGAGGGCGATTTAAAGCCTTCGACGTGTAACATCGAAGAGCTGAAGAGGAGGTTTCAGGAAATTTAAGGGCCTCCGTAATACCAAAAGATATATAATGCTAATATGTTAAGCGCCGTGGTGTGATGTCTATTGTCGAAAAGGGAGCTGATGATAGAGAGGCTAAAGTCAGATAAAGAGTGGGTTGAACCGCTCGGGCCTACGCCATTCCCATCGATAACGGATTTACGCGATTGGGACGCGAAGGTATTAAAGCGCTACAAGCCCTTCTATTTGCCGTATTGCGACGTTTGTTGCTTATGCACGTTCGGTAAGTGCGACTTAACCGGCGGCAAGAGGGGCGCATGCGGCATAGACATAGCAGCTCAACAATCGCGCATCGTCCTATTGGCGTGTTGCATCGGAGCAGCCACTCACACGGGCCATGGTAGGCACCTCGTCGAGCGCTTGATTAAGAAGTACGGGCGCGATCGTCCGATAGACGTCGGAGGTTTAAACGTCGAGATAGAGGCCCCTCTCATCCGCTTAGTGTGCGGGATGAGGCCGAGGAATATCGGCGACTTAGAGGACGTCTTAGACTACCTGGAGAACCAAATAACGCACCTTCTATCGGCCGTCAGCACGGGCCAAGAGGGGAGCAACTTAGACCTTGAGTCGAAGGTCCTTCACGCCGGTATGATAGACTTAGTCGCGTTAGAGGTCACGGACATGGCCCAGATCTCAGCCTACGGGTTTCCGAAGGCAGATCCTGAGTCCCCGCTCGTAGGCTTGGGCTTCGGGACGGTTGACGTTGAGAAGCCCACGATATTGGTCATAGGCCATAACGTAGCTCCTTCGGTTGAAATCGTAGATTACATGAGGAAGAATAAGCTCGAAGGGCAAATTGAAGTTTGTGGGCTTTGTTGTACTGCTCATGATGTTACAAGGTATTACTCAGGGGCGAAGATAGTAGGCCCTATATCATGGCAATTGCGATCGATTAGAAGCGGAATTCCTGATGTAATAGTCTTAGATGAGCAATGCGTTCGTACGGATCTTCTTTATGAAGCACAAAGGATTAAGGCCCCGTTAATCGTTACGAGTGAGAAGATTTGTGCTGGATTGCCGAATCGTACATTTGATCCTTCTGATGCAATAGTGGAGGACTTAGTTAATGGAAAGATCTCAGGTGCGTTAATCCTCGACCCTGAGAAAGTTGGAGAGGTTGCTGTAAAGGCTGTTATGAAAGTAGCTCCTATGCGAAAGAAGCTTAAAGCGATACCAGAAGTTGATGAGATCATTAGTGAAGCGAATAAATGTAAGAAGTGTTATGAATGTATAAGGGCATGTCCTCAGAATTTACAAATTCAACAAGCGATAGAAGATGCAGCGAAAGAAGATTTAGCGAGGCTTGCTGAATTATATGATATTTGCATTGGTTGTGGTCGTTGTGAAGAGGTGTGCTTAGCTCGCTTGCCCTTACATAGCTTTATTTTAAAAGCTGGTGAAAAGAAGTTAAAGGAGGAAGTTTATAGGATAAGGGCTGGAAGAGGTGCTATACAAGATGTTGAGATAAGGAATGTTGGAGCTCCAATAGTTCTAGGTGAAATACCAGGTGTAATAGCGTTTGCAGGATGTGCTAATTATCCACACGGAGTTAAAGATGTAGCAGATATGGCTATTACATTCGCTAGCCGTCGTTACATCGTAGTGGCCTCTGGATGTGCTGCGATGTCAATAGGTATGTATAAAGATGAGGAGGGGAAGACTCCTTATGAGGCATTTATAGGTGAGTTCACTGGTGGTTGTATCGTTAATGTTGGATCTTGTGTTGCAAATGCGCACATAGCTGGAGCTGCGATAAAAATCGCAAGCATATTCGCTAAACGCAGGTTAAGGGCGAACTACGAGGAAATAGCGGATTATATACTAAATAGGGTTGGAGCAGTCGGCATAGCTTGGGGCGCGATGTCGCAAAAGGCCGCGGCTATCGCATCCGGCTTCTGGCGCTTAGGAGTGCCGATAATAGTCGGGCCGCACGGCATTAAGTACCGCCGTATGCTGCTAGGGAGGGCGGATAACCGCGAAGACTGGTACGTTTACGACGCGCGAACTGGCGATGAAGTTTACGTAGGCCCCGTCCCAGAGCACTTGTTTTACGCGGCGGAAACGAAGGAAGAAGCTATGGTCATGGCGGCTAAGCTCTGCATGAGGCCTAACGATACCACGAGGGGAAGGGCCATTAAGCTCACGCATTATATCGACTTACATAAGAGGTTCTACGGAACGATGCCTGAGGACGTACATCTTTTCGTACGCACGTATGCTGACGTACCGATAACGATGAAAAGAGAGATCACGCGAATGCTTGAGGAGAGGAAGTGGGAGGAGGGCAGGATCCCCGACCCGACGATTTTGCCCAGGCTGATCAGGAGGAGGGCGTGATGACGGCCGAGCCTTGGCAAACGGGCGAGATCCCAGGCCCTAAGAAGGCCATGGCGTTAACTAAGCCGGACGTTGTAGTGGCTATGGTGAAGAAGGCCAAGAGCCCCGTTATGATAGTCGGACATGAGGTAGCTGAGATCGAAGTGGAAGGCGAGAAGTTGATCGATTACGTCATAAGGCTTGCGAAAGTAACTAACGCGTCCGTAATCGCAACGGCTCATACCGTCAACGAGCTCTTGAGGAGGGGCTTTAAGCCGTCGGGCTTCATGTCGGCTGTAGACGTTGGGAATAGGCTTAAGGATCCCGCGTGGAAAGGCCCTGATGGAAAGGGGCCTTACGATTTAGCGCTTTTCATCGGGCTTCCGTATTACATGGAGTGGACCATTCTCTCCGGGCTGAAGCACTTCGCCCCTGACCTTAAGATCGTAACGCTAGATAGAGAGTATCAACCGCATGCCAGCTGGTCGATTCCGAACCTCCCACGCGATGATTGGGTTAAATTTATTAAGGACTTATGCCTCAAGCTCGCTTGAGAGGTGATCATGCGGAATGGCCATGTTCGCAGATATACCAGTTGACGTTAGCCCTGCTTATACAGGTGAAAGGATTAGAAGAGAGGAAATGTATGCTGAATTCGGTGGAACAGCTGTTTTAGAGAAGTTCGAATTAGCAAGGGTGAGAAAACTAGAGGAAGTTGAAGACGAGAAGGTGACGATAATTGGCCCAGATATCAATGAGTTAAAAGAAGGTGGAAGTTATGGGCTTGGCATCGTAGTTGAAGCAGCAGGGGCTCAACTTGAGCCTGAACTTGAAGGGGTTATTGAGAGGAAGATACATGAGTATATAAACTTAATCGAGGGATTTACGCATTTAAACTCTCGTGATCAAATATGGTTAAGGCTTAGCAAGAGATCATTTCGAAAGGGCTTGAATTCATTTAATTACGTCGGAAAGGTCATCACTAGGTTGTACAAGCTCGAGCTCCCAATAGTTGAAAAAGCTCAAATAACGTTCATTTCGGACCCTGCGAAAATCAGCGAGTTGATTAAGGATGCGCGAGAGATTTACGAGGCCCGAGACGTTAAAGCTAGAGCCCTAAGGGATGAGGACGTCGACGTGTTTTACGGATGCACCCTTTGCCAATCATTCGCCCCGACGCACGTCTGCATAATCACGCCTCAGAGGTACTCTAATTGCGGCTCGATAAGTTGGTTCGACGGAAGGGCCGCGGCTAGAGTCGACCCGAAGGGGCCGGTGTTCGTCGTCCCTAAGGGCGAGCTTTTGAACCCAGTTGGAGGCGAGTACTCAGGCGTTAACGAAATGGTGAAGAAGAAGTCCTACGGAGAGAACGAGAGGTACTGGATCTATAGCATGTTCGAATACCCACATACGTCGTGCGGATGCTTTGAGTGTATAGCATTCTACATACCTGAGGTCGATGGCGTAGGGCTGGTCCATAGAGGCTACAGGGACGTAGCCGTAAACGGCATGACGTTCGGAGCGTTGGCGGAGATGACGGCCGGAGGGCGTCAAATCGAGGGCTTTCACGGCTGCTCAATCGAGTACATAAGGTCGCCGAAGTTCTTACAGGCGGACGGCGGGTGGGAAAGGGTCGTTTGGGCGACTAAGGACCTTAAGGAGAAGATGAAGGGCTTCGTCTCCGACGAGATCCTCGAGAAGGTTCCGACGGAGGTTGAGGTTAAGAACGTCGATCAACTGAAGGAATTCCTTAAGGGAAAAGGCCACCCGATACTCAAACGAATGGCGTTATAACGCGCGATCCCTCTTCATTTTTCTAATTCTAACGGGATTGAAGTAGCCTTAAGCAATAATCCCCGTAGGAAACGCGATGAGCAGCGGGCTAACGGGGGTTAGGTTGAAAGCCGAACAATACCAAGGTAAAGTCGTCGAAGTCAAAATCGGCGCGACCAAGGGCGAGGGAGGGACGCGCTGCAAGTCGATAATCATAGGCGGCGAAACGACGCCAGCGTTTTACGCATTCGAAGGCATTACCCCTCACTCCCCAGTTGTCGCCGCAGACGTCTTCGACGCCGAGGTAGCGCTCCCTGGCGTCGTTAAAGCGTACGTGAGGGACGTCATCGGGGATCCGATCGCTTGGGCGAAGCTAGCCGTAGATAAGTTCGGCGCCGATTTGATCACGTTACACTTGATCAGCACAAGCCCGTTGGGCAAGGATGCTTCGCCTAAGGAAGCCGCTAGGACGGTTGAAGAAGTTCTCCAAGCGGTGGACGTCCCGATCATAGTCGGAGGGAGTGGGGATCCGAAGAAAGACGTCGAAGTGTTTGAGAAAGCCGCTGAAGTTGCAGCTGGCGAAAGGGTCGTAATTAGCACGATAACGGCCGATATGGACGTCGAGAGGTGCGCGAAGTTCATTAAGGAGCATGGACACGTAGCGCTTACGCTTACCCCTGTTAGCTTAGATATGGCAAGAACCCTTCATCGTAGGCTTTACGACTTCCTTAAGAGGGAAGACATCGTTATGGATTTAACTACGGCAGCCCTTGGCTACGGCCTTGAGTATACGTTTACGATAATGGAGCGCGCGAGGTTAGCAGCGTTAATGGGCGATACGGATTTACAACATCCGATATCATGCGCTGCGAGTAACACGTGGGCAGCTAAGGAGGCTTGGAGGAGGATGGATCCGACGTGGGAGCCTAGGGACCTCAGGGGGCCGCTTTGGGAGGTGGTCACGGCGTTAACGTGTCTGTTGGCTGGCGCTGATCTGTTTATGATGTTACACCCCATGGCTGCTAAAACTGTTAAGGACGTTATCGATAGGTTGATGAAGGGCAAGCCGGGAGAAGTCAAAAAGATCGTTAACTGGGTTTCAGCAAGGATTTAGGCGATCGACATGAGCGCTCGAAAGTTAAGCCCACTTGATGTGTATAAGTTACTTCCGAAGACGAATTGTAAATCGTGCGGCGAGCCGACTTGTATGGCATTTGCTATGAAGGCTATAAAGAGAGAGGTTACTATTGACAAGTGCCCACCACTCCTAACGAAGGAATACGAATCCCCTTATAAGCAATTGAGGAGGATGCTAAGGCCAGCTGTATGGGAGGTTGTCATAGGGGTAGGTGATAAAGCTGTCAAGGTAGGAGGCAAGCTCGTTATGTATCGTCATGAACTTACTTATGTCAATCCGACAGTAATAGCCATTGATGTAATGGATGAAATGAGTGAACATGAACTATTGAGTAGAGTGAAGACGGTTGAACGATTTAGCTACAGCTATATCGGTCAGGATTTAAAGTTGGATATGATCGCAATACGATCGACATTGAACGACCCGGATAAGTTCAAGGGCGCCGTCAAGAGCGTGGCCGAAGCCGCTAAGATGCCTCTCGTCCTTTGCTCCTTAAGCCACGAGGTCCTCAAGGCCGGCCTTGAGGCCATCCCCGAGTCGAGGCCGTTGCTTTACGCCGCTACTAAGGATAACTGGAAGGAAGTGGGGGAGTTAGCCCTTAAGTACAACTGCCCTCTAACGATCTTCGCGCCTAACGACGTTGGGCTCCTTCGATCGCTCGTGAAAGCGCTTTTGGACTACGGCGTTGAGGACTTGCTCTTAGACCCCGGGACGTTCGTCGACGACGGCTTGGCGGATACGTTGAACAACTTCACGATGATCAGAAGGGCCGCCTGTAAGAAGGGCGATGAACTCTTAGGCTATCCGCTCGTCGGCACGCCGATCGTCGCATGGCTGGATAAGGGCGTAGCCCCCGATGAGGAGCTCAAATGGAAGGAGGCTTACGCGGCCGCCATGTTGATAACGCGCTTTTGCGACTTGCTCATCATGCATAGCCTCGACGGCTGGGCCCTCCTCCCCAACGTCATCTTAAGGCAGAACATCTACACGGATCCGAGGAAGCCGACGGCCGTGAAGCCCGGCCTGAGGGAGATCGGAAGCCCTGACGAAAGCTCGCCCGTCATGTTCACGACGAACTTCGCCCTCACTTACTTCACGGTGACTTCGGATATCGAAGCCGGCAGAGTTGATTGTTACCTCATCGTCGTCGACACAGAGGGGTTGGCCGTAAGGCCTGCCGTCGCTGGAAGGAGGTTAACGGCCGATAAGGTGGCCGATGCCTTGAAGGCCTCAGGCGTCGAGGGCTTAGTGAAACACCGTACGTTGATCATACCAGGAGCAGCGGCTCGATTAAGCGGCGAGATCGAAGAGTTAAGCGGTTGGAAGGTCTTAGTCGGCCCGATGGACTCGTCGGAAATCCCGAGGTTCTTAAAGGAGAAATGGCCTCAGCCGTGACGCTTTAACTCGCCAAAGGTTGATCTCGTAATACGTTAAAACCTCCTTTTTAAGTTCATTTCGTGATCGACTATACGGTACATTAACCTTTCGGATGGAGCAGAGGAAAATATCGAAAGCAGAGTTGAGGGTACTATTAGAAATCCGGATTTTAGTTTTGTTATGCGTTTCGGCATGTTGGCGGCATTGAAAAGACGTAATGATAAATTTCTTAAAGTTATTTATGAAAAGAGTAACGGTAAAATAACCGTCGTTACAGTTTATTGGACGAGGAGGCTGTGAAGGCGATAGTAAGGGTTGGATACGATTCAAAGGCTGATGCCATATATATCTGGCTTAGAAAGGCCAAATACGAAATAAGCGAAGAACTTTCAGAGAACGTGATTATAGACCTTGATAAGAATGGACGAATTATAGGGATAGAAATATTGGATGTAACGAAAAGATTAGGAAGGGAATTGATAAACAAAATCTTAAATGCTGAGAAATTGATTGCAGCAACATGACATATGAGCTCTTACTTAAGCATTAGTTTTGTTATACGGAATGCTATTGATGTTAGTGAATTGAAATTGATAAAATCGCGAATTCGCATTACGTCCTCATCACTTTAATGCAGCGTTTGATATGACATTAGTAGTTCAGCTTTTACATCCTTCCGACAGCCTTTAGTCCATGCTTCTTAATGCGGCTTTCGACAAGCCTCATGGATAATGTGGCGAGGGTTAACATAATCATGCCTAACACGACGGATATAGCCGCCGTAATCCATAGGGGTAAGTAAGGCTCGACATAAGCCGCGCCATATCTGACGAGCTCAGCTGGATGACAATACGGGATGAAGAGCGCAATATAACGCAAGGGATCCGGCAGCTTACGCACGGGCGTGATGAAGCCGCCGACGATGAACATGATGAGGTTAATGATCTCAAGCAACACGTGCGATACGCCGGCCCTAAGGGAGATAGCCGATACGATAAGCCCTTGAGAAAAGGCCATTATGACGACAATGATGAAGCCGAAGGCTAATGCCAATGAATTCGCGACGACGAGGACGCTTTCACCTGCCATCGCGGAGAGAACGACGTACGCGAAGCCTATTGCCATAGCCGACATCGATAGGCCCGTCAAAGCTCTGCCGGATAGGAATAAGGCCGATGAGATGCCGACGATCGCGTGCTCCTCGAAAAGGCCTGCGGAAACGTAATAATGCGTCCAACCTCCGATGAGCAAGGTGGCGCTAGAGGCTACGTTCCACATCACGATGCCCCAAAAGACTAAGGGCAAGACCTTAGGGAGCTCGCCCCTTGGTATGAACATTAAGGCCGCAAGTAAGAACACGGTAACCCAAATGGTCGTGCTAAGGGCCATGTCTAAGAAGGAGAACTTGAACCTCCAAAGCCTTAGCGCATGCAACCATAAAACGGCCTTAAGTTTAGCGACGCTCAATATAGAACGCCTTTGCGCTTAACGGCTCCTTCAACCCTTCTTACGGCGAAGCCAGCCGTAATGTTATAAATCAAGGCCAGGGCGGCGAGCGCGTATAAGGAGGCCATGAGGAGGCGAACCTCGGGCAGAAGGTAGGCGGCGACAAGCTTAGCCGCGTCGACGACGTACGTCGTCGGAATGGCTTTGGATAAGGCCTGTAAAACGGCTGGCAAAACCTCTAAGGGGTAATAAACGCCTGATGCGAGGAGGATCAACGGCATGATGCTATGAAAGAAATCCTCCCTTTTCGTAAGGAGCATCGCCGAAGCCATTAAAACGGACATTCCTACCATCGGAAGCATCCCGATGAATATTAAAGCCAAAATCGCCGCTAGCCCTAAGGCGCCCATCGGACCCTCTAGGTAAATAGCGGCTGGCAGGATAGCTGCGGATATTATCAACGGGGATATCACGGAGTCCGGCAACCCCGATGCTATCATTATCGCTGGCGTCTTCGCTGGGGAGAGGAATATGTACGGCAACGTCCCGATCCATCTGTTCCAAAGGACGAAGCCTATCACGCGGAACGTTATGCTAAAGCTGGACATGGCTACGACGCTAGAGGTTAAGACGAATAACGCCGGGTTGCCTATTCCAACCCTCATTGCGTACTCTTCAACCGTTCCGAACACTAAACCCATGCCGAATACCATCCCGGTCATCATGTACGGCCATAACACCTCCTCCAACAATAGGAATCTGTTATTCTTATACCAACATATCATCGCGAACGTTTGAGCCCTTAACACATCAACCCAACTAACCATATCGCTCGCCTTCGCGCCTTTCGCTCGACTTAGTTAACGTTATGAATACATCCTCAAGCGTCGGCTCTTCGACGTCGACTTTATGCACCTTCGCGCCAAGCTCATTAACGGCCTTAATAAGCTCGGCTACGACCTCCTCCCCTTCAGCTGGCTTGCACGTAGCCCTCACTCGAAGCTTGCCTAATTCATCAACGCCTACGTCTGCGCTTTTAACGACCTTGAACAAGGCCTCCCTTAAGGCCGATGCGATCGCAGATGGGCTTGAGGCAAGTAACGTGACTGCGATTTTATCGCTAACCTTTCTCTTTAAATCAGGGATGGGCCCTATCGCTACGATTCGACCTTCGTTTATTATCGCCACTCTATCGCATATGAGCTCAGCTTCGAACATATTATGCGTCGTCACCATGACGGCCTTGCCCTCTTCCCTAGCGAGCCTTACGAGCAACTCCCTAATGGCCCTCGCCGAAGGCGGGTCGAGCCCAACCGTCGGCTCATCGAGTATGAGGACCGGAGGATCGGCTAAAAGGGCTCTGGCGAGGCATAACCTAGCCTTCATGCCCGTTGAGTACTCCTCGTAGAACTTATCGGAGGCTTCTAGCTCCTCCATCCCTAGGAGGCTTAACAGCTCGTCGACCCTTCTTCTAAGGGCGGACCCTTTAAGGCCCTTAAGCATGCCGAAGTACTTTAAGTTCTCACGACCTGTGAGCTTCCAAAAGAAGCCCCTTTCGACGCTTAAGGTGACTCCGATGGAGGCCCTAACCTTCTCAGGGCTTTTGACGACGTTGTATCCAGCTACGCTAGCCCTGCCTCCATCCGGTATGAGCAACGTCGATAGGATTTTAACCGTCGTCGTTTTTCCAGCGCCATTAGGCCCTAAAAGCCCGAAGACCTCCCCGTAGGCCACTTCGAACGATATCCCTCGAAGGGCTTTGACGACCTTCTTCTCCTTCCTCAGGAAGCCTTTTTTCAAATGGGTGATGTAGTCCTTGACGAGGCCTTCGGCTTCGATAGCGAGCCTCATGATGGCGCCGTTGTTTCTTCAAAATTTAGATCGTCACTTAAAGGTTTTCCCTTATCAAGATGGTGGAACTAGATCTTACGTGAGGAACCGTTATCAAAAGATGGAAGCCAAGGCTCATAGAAATGATGGACCCGTCAGTTTACGGAGGGTTAAAGCCGGACGTTTCTGAGGGCGAGGCCTTGTTGAAGGGCTTAAAAAAGCCTTTATTGCGTTAGGCGTGTACTTAAAGCCTGTTAAGATGGAAGGCAACCATGGCAAGCATTGAAAAGCTTGAGCTCATAAGGCGCTTGCTCGACGAAGCTGAGAGCTATTTAGCCAAGGGCGATCCCGCTCAATCCTCTGAGAAGCTCTATAAAGCCGCTGAGGAATGTATAAAATCCTTGGCGGAGCGCTTCAACCTAGAGGAGGCTAGAACGGCTAAAGAAAGAGGTAGGTGGACCGTCACGTTATTGGAAAAAGCCGTTGGAAAGCTAGCGCTTAAGTTAAGTAGGGATGTCGGAATTGGATGGGATGTTGCAAATTACCTACACGTATGGGGGTTCCATGAATTAAAGCTTGATAAAGAAGATATTGAGTGGAGAAGGCCTATGATAAAGAAGCTTATAGAGCTGACGGAGAGCGAGTTTCAAAGGGGTTAAGTTGCTTTAGGAAATTCAAAGCTTAAAGGCAAGGAGAAGACGTTTGTCGACGAAGTTGGCGTTATGCTTCAACAGATATGGCTTCCAAGTTCGCCTAAGGGCGGCTTATATTGCGGGTGCCCAGAAAACTTACGGTTTTAACCGTGAGATGAATGGGCAAAGTTTAAATACAAGCCTCGAGAGGCATCCTTCGGGCATGTTGCCCGATGTGGACGGATGTCCAAAAGCTGGAATAAGGCTCCGTCCGAAATTG
>WUQV01000293.1 GCA_009889585.1 Candidatus Bathyarchaeota archaeon
ATAGCTCTCGCGAGGCGGAGGTCGCGGGTTCGAATCCCGCCCGGTCCATTATGAAGGGAGCGCTGGTTTAGAGTTTGAAATAGGCTGGTGTATTAAGCCCGGCTGAAGAACGGAACCTCCAACCTCGGCGGGGCATCAAACTTTCACTTCAGTTAACGTCTCCGCTTTAATTTCTTTCAATTGTTTAAAATGCGGATCCTCTGTGATTATAACGCTAGCGTTGTTAAGGATTCCTGTTGCTGCTATTATGCAGTCCCCCCAAGGGATTTTCTCCTCATATTTCAGCCTAAGAATCCCAGCCTGCTTAGCGATTTCAGCGCTCATATCCGTAATGCTTAAGCCTGACTTCATAAGTTCCATGAAGTACTTTTCAGCCACATCTCTTCCAGCTTTTTTGCGCGTTAAAACGTAAAACTCCCCTAACACGATGGTTGGCAATATCCCTTTACTTCCAATCTTTCTACAGCTGTAAAGGATCTTCCTCGTTTTAGATAACGTTTCTTCATCCTTCGAGAAGTAATGTGATACGAAAAACGTTGTATCTAAGGTTACGATCATCGCTTTTTCCTTAACGGAAACCCTCTTCCCTAGCCTTAATAAGCTCAGCGATCAATTCCTTGGGGTCAGCGAACTTCGATAGGACGCCAGCCGAATCCGCTATGTCAGGAACTGGCCTAATGATCAATCCCCCCTCTGTTTCCTCAAAAACCACCAAAGATCCTTCCCTTAAATTGTATTTCCTTCTGTATTCAACTGGTATGGTCGTCTGCCCCTTCTTAGTGATTTTGGAGTAAGACATATGGAAATACCTACACTTTTCTTGTATTACATAAATATAAGTTTTACTAAAAGGCCGATGGGTAAGGTGCCGCGGGTAAATGGGCTTGAGTTACCGTCAGAAACGCTGAGCTGATGAAAGGCTTGGTTGCAAGGGACTTAGGAATGGCAAAATCCATAAAGGGAGAGAAACGCCGCTCTAGCGATGCAGAGGTACGGTTCAAATTCCGCCCGGTTCACCAATCTCTTAGCAGAAATGCCTTTATGTGAACTACCTCTCCCTATCGAAAGGGGCTTCCTACTTCAACGAAGACCTGCTGGCGTCTCCATAGGCTTGAACTCGGGACGTCCCGTCCCTACTACGTCCCTCCAGCAATCCCCTTCGGCTTTACGTGGAGCAGGGCTACTGGAGGCGTTATGCTCCACGACCTCATGCCTGTAGGTTGACGGGAGATAGAGGATGGAGGAGGAACGTAGGGTTTCGCTCTCATCCCCCAGCTTTCGCAGGAGGACTTCCCGCTGATAAAGTTAAAAACTAGGAGCTTTGAATACGGCAAATTTTTTCCTTTTATGTTTTTCGCCCTAAGAATCAAAATAGCATTTAGTTTTCATTAATCATCTAATATTGAAAGTTTCATAAGGTTCCTTAAGCAACTCCAATAATTCTTCTAAGCTTTTATCCCATTTTCCCTTGGCTACGTTGAAAGCTTTACATATGCTCTTTTTCTTCTTAAAGGTCTCAGGCTCTATACACCTTTTCTCCCTCCAACACCTTGGACCAATTTTATTCCTTAATTCGTTATATTTTGCTAGCCTTAATGTGAGGGGGATCCCTACTTTGTTTCTTATTTCCCATTGTGCAACTCCTTCACTTCTCGCTTTGGAAGTCTCAATTACACCGTATCCCTTCCCATAGATAATGGAGCTAGCTTCTTGACCAAGCAAAAGAAAATATACAAAATTTGGATCGTGCTTTTCTATTAACTCAACTTGCTTTTCATAAGCTTGACTAGCTATTTCTTTATACGCTTTTTTTATAATGCCAGAAAAACTAGCGGGAACGATAAACCTTCCCCTTCGGGCTATCCCCTCTAGAGGCTCCAAATCGCATAGTAATTGCCTTTGCCTCACTAACTGAGCATACATAGCAAGGCTTCCTTTGATACTCATATTCAAAGAGATCGAGTGAGGGCTTCCTTCATATTGGAGGGAAATGCTCTCTTCGATTTCTCTCTTCCCCCAGAATTCCCAATCCGACGGTAAGTTTTCCTGAACCTCTAAACCAAATTTTTCTTTAACCAATGCCTCCAATTTTTCGCCTATTTCCTTAAGTTCGTTCAAAGGTTTATCTTTCAGGGAATTCGCCAGCTTTCCAAGGTAGCGGGGTGGACTAGAGAATATCATCCTAGTTAGAGTTCCCTCTGGGAGCACATACCGAGCATCTTGCTCGAACACCCCGTCTTTAATAGACCTTTCATAGATTTCGAAAGCCCTTTCTCCAATATCTTTTACGATTTCTTTATATTTGATTGGTTTTATCACTCTGAATGAAGCCTCTATCCCAGCACCATAGCATAAATTGGGTGCATTTACATTTCTCCAAATAAAAATTGCAGCAAATCGCGTGAGTTCATCTAATATAACTGCATAAGGCAAAAAGTCCGAGAGAATAAAATGTCCATGCTTTCTCATTATATCGTTGACAAGTTTTTTAGACCCGCTCCTATCCGCCCTGCATTCTTCGTAAAGCTCCTCTAAGCTTCTTTCAAAAGGTGATTGGGAAATTTTTACTCCTAATGCGGCGAGAATGTAAGGTTCGTCTTCTAAATAACTGATTCTAACCATTTTTGCGCTCTTCACCTAATAAAAAATTATCATAAAGTATTTTAACTTTTTTGTTATCTGCTGACCGGCAAATCTAGCGACTCGGATGCTATTTGAATAATCATTGGATGTGTCATTTGTTATTAAATTCTTACTTGAAGGATGATCATAAAATGAGTTTTTGAAGGGATTCAGACTGTTTTATCGGATCAGCCAATCTTATAAGTGATTTACAAATATGTACTGTGCAAACTACAGTTGTGACTAAAGTAAAAAGGAAAATTGCAATGAATTCAAGGATTCCTACCACTATAGGGGAAATAATGGTTGACAGGAAGGATAAAAAGGCAATAACAACACTACATCCAGAGGCGATAATTATTGCTCTCGCCCCTGGAGGCATCTCTGGCATTATTTACCCTTCTTAATTACATAATATCTCAAACTCAAAGCAAGTATAGATAATATACTTGGAACAGCTAATAGGTTTCCCAATGCATAGTTTCCAAGAGAATAGGCAATGAACATCGATATAATCGTGGGAATTGCTATGAAACCAGGTACAAGGAGTTCTAAATAGGGTGGGCGCATGATGCTGCCTGGATTATTTTCGACTTCCTTTTTAATGGGATCTTCATCTAGAGATTTTTGTCCTAATCGTGGTCGTCGCTTATACCTTAGTTGAGGTTTTGCCCCGCTTACTTTGAAAAAGGTCACATGGGCAATAGGATCTCCGTAATTGAGCATAATATCTCTATTGCTTAAATTTACAAGAGTTTGAAAAAGTTTACCGTGAAAACCAGGATCAATATGCGTGGACATTTGGCTAAGACCTTTCATTACTAGATCAGTTCTTGAGGTTATTAGCGCCGTAATATCTTGTGGCAAGCCTATGTATTCAAGGGATTCGATATTGACCGTTTCACCGGGTTTAATAATTAATTTGTCTCCTTCACGAAGGTTTTCTATTTTTCCTGTCATATGCGATAAATATTTTTCGCCAAGATGAATGTCATAACTTGCTGGCTCAAGGCCTTCCGGTATGAAGGGGGAAATCAAGATTTTATCCGGTATTCTTTCTTCCTTTTCTATTTGTTCAACAAACCAATTGATGTCTTCCGTTACCATAGAACGAATTGTAGATTCTGATAACGCCGCTCCAAATTCCCTTTCTTCCACTTTCCCACCTACATTGGCTCCAATTCCTTATACTTCGATATAAAGTCGTCTTCCTTTAGTCTGATGAAGCTTAGGATGGAGCCGACCAGCTTCTGCGTAGAAGGTATCTTATCAGCGGGGACTTTCTTCCTAAGCGTCTCGAGATACCTTTTGCTTTCCTCGCTAACTGCAACCGTCGGCAAGCGGCCCGGTCACCTTATTTTATTATGTTATGATCAATTTAACTATTTATAATTTTCGGTCAGAGCTTGGGTTAAGGCTGATGGCGCCCTTCGGCAGGAAACCGTTTAGCCCTAGCCCAAAGATGCTTGATCTCTATATCTACAAGCCTCTTCGCTAAACCGTCTACGTATTCCCATAGCGAGGCATGGCTTCTGAGCTCGCTTCCTTCCTTAACTGCAACGGACTTGGCTATCTGCGACGCAGCTCCCCAAGCCTTCTCCGAAGCTTAGACGTAATCCCTCCTCGCTACGAACCCTCGGCCTCCCGCATGCATTTTTCGCATAACCTTAGGTGCAGCTCGGCTTTAGCTAAGGGATTCATCATCTTAAGCTACGTAAGCACGCATTCGCCGATGAGCTCTTCTACAGCTCTATCCTCAGCCTCCGAAATAGCTTTAACTACATCGGCTTCCATTCCCCAGCTTTTGCAGGGGGACTTCCCGCCGATGTAGTTAAACCGGAAAACTTTTATACTCTATATCCTAGCCTATACCATGCACGCCGCCGTCATCTTAATAACGACGACCAAGGGGAAGGCTTGGGAAGTAGCTGAGCGCGTTTCAAAGGTCGAGTACGTAAAACACGTTTATTCCGTTACAGGTCCTTACGACGTTATAGCTTGCTTTGAAACGGAAAAGCCTATAATCGAAGTAATTAAGGATATAGTAAAGCGCATACATGAGATAGAAGGAGTCGAAAGGACTATTACATGCATAGCTATCCACTAAAGGTATTTCAAGTTTAGGTATTCTGCGAACCTTAAGAGTTAAACATAGAAGTAGATGCTGCCCTACATCAAGCTCCTTATGATATTCCGCGGATGTTATGTACAAGCCCCTTTGTTAACTTGCAGTAAACAGCTGTGAACGTTAAATTGAAAACGACTATGGCGAAGTTAAAGTCGATTTATTAGCTTAAGTATAATTAGTCGCAGACATTAGCATGCTTATTAACTATGAGATCTTAAGCTAGCATGAGATATTACATGAACCTTTAGTTGAACAGCACCTTAACTTCCTAATCGCAAAGCCGAAGGAAGGAGCAAATTATTCACCAAGGTCGAATGCAACCCTATGATCCTTTACTCCTTTCTCTAAAAAGGCGGACGTTCCTTAATGAAGGATTGAAGTGAGTGGTCGTAATAAGGTTATCGCGCAACTTCTACAAAGCGTTGATGTAAGAAGTTCGTAACCTTCGCTCAAATACGACCCGGCGCTCGCTTTTACTATTAATTACGCTCTGAAGGTTCCGCCTAAGGCATGGTAGCTAGGAAAAGTTAATATAACGGTGTTATATTGACCATTGGAGGCTGATGGCCCTTCTTGAAGTCAAAGACTTGCGTGTAGAAGTTGGAGGCAAAGAAGTCGTCAAAGGGGCAAATCTTGAAGTAAATCCAAATGAAATTCGGGTGCTTCTCGGTCCCAACGCCTCCGGTAAAACGAGCTTACTCATGGCGATAATGGGGCACCCAGCGTATAAGGTAAGAAAAGGGGAAATTCTGTTTGACGGAGTCAACGTAGTAAATAAGCCTGCTCATGAAAGGGCGAAAATGGGGCTTGCTCTTTCTTTTCAAAATCCCCCAGAGATCCGCGGCATAAAATTAAGGGATTTGATAAGGATTGCAGCAGGAAAGGAAGCTTGGAATCCGTTGAAAGAGCCCCGAGAAGAATTTTCAACGTCTGTTCTCGCGAGCGTTGGCTTAGACCCGACGGTCTTTCGCGATAGAGATGTAAACGTTGGCTTCTCGGGCGGGGAGAAGAAGAGGTCGGAGCTAGCTCAAGTGCTAGCCATGAAGCCTAAGCTAATGTTGCTCGACGAACCAGACTCGGGGGTTGATGTAGATTCGCTTAAAGAAATAGGCATCAGGATTAATACGTACGTAAGGGAAAGCTGTTGCAGCGCCTTAGTAGTAACCCACTATCGCCATATTCTGCCTTACATAAGGCCTTGTTTTGCTTACGTCATGTGCAATGGAATTATCGTCGCTAGCGGTGACCCATATGAGATTTTCTCGAGAATCGAGGAAGTCGGATATTGCGCTTACGCTAACGTATGCCCTCCAGCGATTAGAAGCACGATCGAAGGGAGGGTTAAGTGATGATCTGGAGGGAAAAGATAATCGAGCTAGCCAAGGGGGCTAAGGATAAGCCAGCTAAGTTTGGGCCTGACTTAGAAATACCTGATTTCTCAGTAACAGATAACTTGCCAAGGGTTCAAAGCTTAGATGAATTGCCGAAGGAAGTCGTGGACAGAGGCTATTCGGTTGGAATCGATGCGAGGGGAAGACGGAGGCTTGGGACTTACTTTCAGTACGATCACTCAGTGATTTACACTTGGCTAGAGGAAAGGGGACTTGCTGAAGTTATGAGCGCTTCAGAGGCGCTTAAAAAGTACGATTGGATAAGGGACTATTGGTGGAAGGCTGTTCCAGTCGATGTAGATAAGTACACTGCTATAGCTGAGCTTAATCAAACTCATGGTTACTTCATTAGAACCATACCAGAAGCAAGGCTAACTCTTCCGATTCAAGCTTGTTTATTCATAGGATCTCAGGAGCTGGTTCAATGCCCTCATAACATAGTTATCGTTGAAGAAGGATCGGAATTGCATTTAATTACAGGTTGTGCAGCACATCCAACTATTACTAAAGGACTTCAAATAGGGATATCAGAGTTTTATGTGAAAAGAGGTGCAACGCTTACTTTCACTATGATTCATGGATGGACTCATGGCTTAGATGTAAGACCTAGGACTGGGGTCATCGTAGAAAGTGGCGGAACTTTCATTAATAACTACATATGCTTTTACCCTGTGAAAACTATCCAAATGTACCCAACAGTTTATTGCATTGGCAAGGATTCAAGGGCAAGGTTGATTAGTTTAATCTGTGCGTATGGGGATTCGATATTCGATGTTGGAAACGCAATTATTTTAAGAGGAGAAGGAGCACGTTCTGAAATTACGTTTAGGGTTATAGCTAAGGATAAAGCTCAAGTCATTACTAGAGGGCATATAGTCGGTGAAGCTGGGAAGACAAAAGCTCATATTGATTGTAGAGGATTGCTTTTAAGCGAAGGAGCGAAAATACATGCTATTCCTGAATTAGAAGCAAAGGTTGAGGGAACAGAGCTTACTCATGAAGCAGCCGTTGGCAAAATTCAAGAGGAACAACTTTATTACTTAATGACCCGCGGCTTGACTGAAGAGCAAGCTACTTCATTAATCGTACGAGGGTTCCTTGACGTTGAAATATTAGGCTTGCCCGATCATTTGAAGGCAGAGATGAAGAGGATCGCTCAACTAATTACTGAAAAAGCGCTTTAGAAGGCCTAAATTATCCTAAAGGGATACTGAAATTACACATGATTGCGCGAAGGAAGAACCCCTTGAGCGAGGAGGAGCTTAGATTCATAAGGGAGTTCTTCTCAAGGATGTCGAAAGATGCTAACTCAGCTACGATAAAAGAGGCGAAAGGGCTCGTGATATCGGGAAAAGGATCTTCGCAGAAGGCGATGAAAGGGGCTACTTACTTTAAATCATAGAAGCCATCCTTCCAATTGTTAAGGCTTAGAATTCCTTAAATCGATCATATCATTTGTTGTCGGTCCAGTTGAAATTAATGTAATCGGTACTTTAAGTTCAGCTTCAATTTTCTTAATGAATTCCTTAGCTCTATCACTTAACTCCTTATAATTCTTAACACCAGAACATTCTGGATAAAGCCTATCTATACACGTTAACGCTATTTGAGTTGCGCTATTTATCCTCACCGCCCTTCTCGCCATTTCAAAGTTAAAACGCCCAACCCTCCTTATTCCACCAGGTCGCTCATAAACGATAGCCGTCTCAGGCTCCTCCAAGCCAAGTTGCTTAATCTCCTCCAACGAGTACTCGTACGGCAACGGCCCTGGGCTGGCCCTCGTTACATACGATTTAAAGACGATGATGATATCGGTAACCCTTCGCGGCCCTATCCCTACGTCGGCGGCGAGGGCGCTGGCAGTCGTATCCTTTGACGTTACGTAAGGATACGTGCCGTGGAACAGCGATAAGCCGAATCCTTGCGTCCCCTCGATTAAGACGGATCCCCCTTGATCTAAAACGTCGTTTAACTCGTCAGAGGCGTTCGTTAAAAATGGCTTGAGCTCATCAACCTCCTCTGCTATCTTAAGGATCCTATTCGCCCTATCCGCATTAGCTGGTCCACACCCCATTCCCATGCTCTTCAATTTTTTAGTAAAATATTCAGCTGAATGCTCACTTTTTATATGCTTTTCTTCAATTATGCCGCATTGTCTATCAATCCAAACTCTACCTTGCGTTTTCGTTCTCTTAACCTCTTCGAGAAATACCTTAGGATTAACTAGGACTCCTGCTCCAATGTACAATTTAGTAATCTCGCATACGAACGCGCAAGTGATTTGCCTTAAATCATACCTTTTGCCATTGAAGATGAATCCGTGCTCCGCATTCGGTCCGACCCCAGCTCTAACGGCTGCGCTCGGTTTATCGACGAGGCTTAGGTACGAGACGACTTTCCCCTTTCCTTCGTCGCCCCACCAACCGCCGCAAACTATCGTGCACGACATAATCGTTCTCAACCCTCAGTCATTTTTCGCTTTTTAAATTTGTCGCTACGCATTTAATTTCATTAACTACAGCCTCTATTTCATCATATACCCTAGATAGCAATACCCCCCTCCTACTTAACTTACTTAATGCCCTTAAGGAGGCTAAGCGCTTTATCTCCATCGATCCCACCATATCCTAAGCTCCGTATAGAACCTTTTCGCCTTGAACTCTTCAAGCGCCCCTTGAAGCTTCTCCCGTGCTATCTTAATGTGGTGATTAACGTCGCCCATAGATGTTAATTATTGACAAAAGGGCTTAAGCTTTTCCCTCCGCTCCTTGATCGACCCTTTAGGATTTGTACGAACTCGTAAGATAACGCGGTTAAAAAGTCGTTTTAATCCAGCCGTACTCACCACGAAGCGGTACGTAAAGGACCTCTTCTACGCTTTCCATCTTTAGCTTTCCTCCATCCTTGCTTAACAACATGAGCTTTTGTACGTCATCAGGCGGGCCTACTGGAGCGATAAGCCTCCCTCCGTCGGCCAATTGTTCGATGAGAGGCTGCGGTATCGATGGACAAGTTGCCGTAACAGCTATCTTCGCGTAAGGCGCGAGGGGCGCGTATCCCTTCGACCCATCCCCTAGTATTACGACGACGTCGTAATACCCGAGCCTCGACAGATTGTCTTTCGCGAAGCGATAAGTATCCTCATCGATTTCTATCGTAACGACAAGCCCTTCGTCTCCGACGACTTCCCTCGCTAAAGCAGCGCTGTAACCGCTTCCAGATCCGACCTCGAGGAATCTATCGCCTCCTCTTAATTGAAGGGCCTCGTAGAAGAGCGGGTAAGAGTGAGGACAAGATATCGTCGCGTTCAACCCCGGCAACGGCAAGGGAACCTCTAGGTACGTATAATCCCTGTACTCGTACGGGACGAACTCTTCGCGCGGGACCTTGAGCATTGCCTCCTTAAGCCGATCTGACTTGAGGAAGCCATTCCTCACGAGCCAATCGACCTTCTGCCTTCGCTCTAACGCTAAGACCTCCTTGGTCTTTCGAGGGATCCTAGGCGGCGGGATGGGCCAGCCTATCATACCACGGCCTTCACCGTTAATCGAACTTAATATATTAACAAACTTTCCTCCCACATATTCAAAATCTCATTACAACGTCTTTTAACATTTAAATCATTAGAGACTTCTTTCAACGTCTTTATGAACTCTATCCTCTTTTGCATGGCTCTTAACTCAGCCTCTCCGCTATAATAATCCCTGCCCTCTATGAAGTCCTTCATTTGATAAGCCTTTTGAATTATAAATCCAGCTGCATCAACGGAATCTTCAACAGCATATTTATTCATCCAAATGGCTACTTCTGATTCACGAAGTTGGCTTAATCCATCTACCTCGATTATTCGTCCGACGTAAGTCCTAAGGAAGTCGTATTGACCAACGGCCCTTATGTGCGCTAAGGCCTCCTCGACCTTCATTTTGAACGACTCGCTCCCTTCGACCTTCAAATGGTGCTTATGGCCTAACTCGATGAGCTCCCTAGCCCTTTTGACC
>WUQV01000294.1 GCA_009889585.1 Candidatus Bathyarchaeota archaeon
CCGTTAGGAAACGCTTTATCCCCACGTCGATTCCGATGATCCTATCGGCTTTCGGCAAAGGCCTTGGTTCGCTATCCACTTGAAATATCGAGTGCCATTTCCCAGAGCTTTCGCGCTTTACGATCACGCCCTTTATTTTGCCATCGATCCTTCGGTGGAGCCTTATGGGAATTGAGCCGATTTTAGCGAGTACGAGCCTTTTCCCTTCGAGCTTGAAGCCAAATTGATTGTAATTCATCGTTTTGAAGCGTCCTCTGCCTTTGAATCGAAGCCTTCCGACCTTTTTGCCGTTTTTCTTGAGTTCGGCTAAAGCCTTGACGTTTGACCAAAGCTGATGGTTCACCATTTGTAAAGCCTTAGAATAGACTTCCTTTAGCTCAGGCCTTTCCTCCTTTAACCTGACGGTAAGCGCTTGAGTTTCACGTTTCGTCGCTTTTCTACCTTCGGACTTCGCCTTATTTAGCTCCTCCAAGAGGTGGTTGTAAAGCCACCTGCAAAGCTCTAAGTGACCGATAAGCCTTCGTTGAACGTCCTTCGAGGGGTAAATGCGGAATCGATAGCTGATGAGCATAATCGTTCAGCCCTTGGGATATTTTTCGATTAGCCTCTTTATCACGTCTTCATAGAGCTCCCTACGGTGAACCTTCAGCCCGTCGAGCTTTTCCCTCGTTTCCTTGGAACTATAAACATTTCGGCTTTCATCCCCAGCTTACGCAAGGGAACTTCCCGCCGATGTAGTTAAACTCGAAGCGTTGGTAAGCCTATGGCTGGCCGTCTAAATGGTCCTGTAATAACTAAGCCGAGCGTACGTAAGAGTCCCCTCGACGAGTATTCAGCCGCTTGTTGATCTTTAAAGCAACTCCAATTGCGCCTCTCTTTCTCAAGGTCGTGCTGCTCGCTTTCAAGCGTATCCTTAGCATGAATTAATCATCGCTCTTACTTACGCCTATTAAACCTCGCGCTCATCTCAAGCTGTCATGTTATAACGGATTAAAAGCTTCTAAGCCTTACGGAGTAAAGGCCTTCGCGAAAGAATCGTTTTCAAAAGCATTATCATGACTATTTAAGTATCCTTTAAACTAGCCTTGACCTTTATTATTCCTCGGGAACATAATAAGTAAGAGTTTAGTTTTTGAGTATAAAAGATAGCTTTAACTAAGCCATCCATTAGTGAAGCTATTAAAGCGTTGAATATTACCTATGCTCTGAAGGAGGTTAGGGTTTTCTTTGTCATCTCTATGAGGCTTTCTATCGCTGGCATCCTAATTTTAACGGCTTCTACGTCCAGCTTTGCCTCATGAAATCCCCATACGTGTAAGTAGTTTGCCCCGTTCCAACTATCTACGACGGCTTTACCAAGCCTTTCTGCAAGCCCTCTAACGGCTCTCTCTAATAACGTTACGGTCCACCTACCCCTTTCTTCAGCATCCTTAACCTCTTTAAGGTTAAAGTGCTCCGCAAGGGCTTTAACGCACTCCTCAGCGGATTTATAAAGCTTCTCCGATGATTGAACGATATCACCCTTCTCTAAATAGCTAGCGGCTTCACTAAGCAAGCGTTCTATGAGCTCGACCCTCTTAAGGCCGGCCATCGTTCCCTCCATAGGATTACCTCAAAGCCCTGCTATTGTTAATTCTTTCACCCTCACCGTCGGTGCATATGAGTTAGAAGTATTCCTTATATCATCAGCTATGATGTCTATCCCGTCCTTTAAAACGGCGTAGAAGTCCCCTGAAAGCACGACGCCCTTCACTGGTTGAGCGAGCTCGCCGTTCTCGATTAAGTACCCGTGCGTAACCGTAGCGTTCAAGTTGCCGCTGATCGGGTTCGAAAGCCAATGCCCGATCGTTTCTACGACGTAAAGCCCGCTCTTCGTCTCCTCGATTACCTCCTCTACCTTCGCCTCGCCCTGTTGGAACACTAAGTTGCTCGGCCGCGGCAATGGAATCGTCCAATACCATCTCCAAGCGTTTCCTGTGGATCTCTTCCCCTCCCTTTGGGCGGTGTACGTATCGTAAAGGAAGTTAACGAGGACGCCTTTGTCGATCAACGTAGTCCTTTGGGTGGCGATCCCCTCGTCGTCGAACTCCTTAGAGCCGAATCCGTAGCTCATCGTCCCATCATCGACTATCGTGATCTCGTTTGACGCAATCTCGCTCCCGACCTTGTTGGCTAATGGGGACCTTCCCTCTTGAACCCAATCCGCTGAGAACGGGCCCGATAGCATTATCGAGAGCAATGAGGCGAACAAATCGTTCGATATTACGACTGGCATTTTCGCGCTTTTAATGGGCTTCGCTTCAAGGGACTTCAACGCCCCTTCGGCCGCATCCATCGCCAACTTCTCGAAGTCCACGTCGGCCCACGTCCTCGCCTCCTTATGCTCCGTTTTCGTAGCCTTCCTCCCGGCTTCCTCAGCCTTTGCCGTAAGCCACATGGTAACGATAGTCCCCTCCCGCTCTACTTCCTCCCCATAGCTATTGCAAATCGCTACCTTCCCAGCGATGGCGTAAAGGAGGCTTCTCACGGGCTCGACCTTCTCGCTAACGTTCGCTACGCTATTCGATACGATGGAGACTACTTCGACGAGCTCCTCGGGCTCCATCTTCACAAGCCTTCCATCGTACGTGCCTTCTACGGCGCGTCTCTCCAACCGCTTTGGCAAAGAGACCCAATGTGGATCCTCAGGGCTCGACTTAGCTATTGCAACGGCCCTCTCAGCTATCGACTTAACGTCGTCGAGGGTTGACGTTGAATGAAGGCCTACCCTCTTCCCTACGACCGCCCTTAATCCCACGCCCGTCGTCAAAGAGGATCGAAAGTCCTCAACGTACTTAGAGAACGATAACGAGGTGATCTTGCCACTTATTAAGAAGGCTTCAGCTTCTGTAGCGCCTAACTCTATAGCCTTTTTCACAAGTTCATTCCCAATATCGAGCAACATTTCATCTACCTCCGATAACCATTTTTAACACTCGCATATGAGGACCACCATCACCGACCCTTACCATTTGAGCGTTCTTACCACATCCTCCGAACACGCTCGTATGAATCTCAAGATCCTTTCCAATAGCATCCACGCCCTTTAACGTCTCAAGTATCATGCCGCTTATCACAACGCCCCTCACGAGCCCCTCAAGCCTTCCGTTTTTAATGACGTACGAAGGGCCTACGTTGAACGTAAACGTTCCAACGCCCACGTCAACTTGCCCTCCAGTGCTGCCCTTTCCCTTTATGTAAAAGCCATGATCGATGCCCTCAAGTAGCTCATCGAAGCTATGGTCACCTGGCTTTACGTAGTAATTCGTCTGCCTTACGATCGGGGAATTCTCGAAGTCTTGAGCCCTTCCATTTCCGGTCGGGTTGACTCCGAATTTAGCGGCCGTCTCACGAGAGTGTAAATACCCCTTGAGGACGCCTTCGTCGACGACCGTCGTCTTAATCTTTGGAACGCCTTCGTCGTCGAACGGATGATAATAGCCGCCGTTAACGATGCCTTCGTCGACGACCGTCACGAGCTCGCTTGCAACGCGTTCGCCGACCTTGCCGACGAGGACCGACTCCCCTGAGGCGACGAGATCCCCTTCAGACGCGTGGCCGAACGCTTCATGTAACAATAGGCCCACGAGCTCGGGGTCCACGACGACGGGGTACGTGCCAGGCGGCGGAACCTTGGCCTTCGCCGCTTCGACCGCTAAATTCGACAGATCTTTGACGAACTCGCCCCAATCGAAGCGTTGGACGAACTCGAACCCTGAGACGCGGGACTCCTGATGAAACACTCCCTCCATGATGCCGTTTGCCTTTGCGACGCTTCCGTGCGAAAGGCCCGTGAGAACGGTCTCGATTTCGACGCGAGCTCCTTCCGACGAGATGAAAAGACGCTTGTCTACTGATAGACCGAGCCTCGTGTCAGCGTTTTTAACCTCGTCGCGTACCCAAGCGAACTTATTGGCGTCTAGAGCGAGCGATACCTTCTCCTCCGGAGGGATATCCAATGGGTTGAGCTTATACTCGGACTTCGCTTTAGCTTGGACGGCCTTAAATTCGGCCAACTTAACCTCCTTCACCATTCTTTTAGCCGCTTTCGCCATCTTAACGGCCGAGCGAACGGCCTCGTCTAAGGCCTCCTTTGAGAACAAGCTGACGGACGAGCTGCCCCAAGCGCCATTAATAAGAACCCTGATCCCGATGCCGCTTTGCGTCCTCGACGAATAGCTCTTAAGCCTCTTATTCTCAACCCTTACGAGCTCGTAATCATAAGTCTGGAAGCGAGCGTCAGCGTAAGATGCGCCTAAGTCGAGGGCCGTTTGAACGGACTTCAGCAGGAGATCCTCTTCGATCAATTTGAGTCAAGACGTAATTAATGGTTAACGCATATAAATCTTATCTTCTTAACATCTTCAAATGAACATGGCGCAAGGGCTTAATCTTCTAAAGTCCACGGTATCTAATGAAGAGCCTCTTATTACCCTTGACTTTCAATTGCTACGGCACTATTAACGTTCCTGCTTTTCCCTCAATAGCTAACATTGCCTTATCAAGAGACGTTATTATAGCCTTTTCACCTCCAGCCCTAATGAAACGAATACAAGATTTAACCTTAGGTTCCATACTGCCTGGAAGAAAATGTCCCTCTTGTAAATATTGCTCAGCTTCTTCAATAGTCATTACATCTATGTCTTTTTCATTTTGCTTTCCAAAATTCAATTTCACTTTATCTATATCAGTAATAATGATGAATACATTGGCGCCAATAGCTTCAGCCATCCTTTCACCAGCTAAATCCTTATCAATCACTGCCTCCACTCCAATAAGCTTTCCATTTTCTTCAACAACTGGGATTCCACCTCCTCCAGAAGCTATCGTAATAACTCCCTCATCCATAAGACGTTTAATGATTTCGCCTTCTACAATAGCTATTGGATCTGGTGATGGAACAACCCTTCTATATGGTTTATCACCAGTAGGTAGAACCTTCCTTATATAATATCCCTTCTCCTTCTCATATCTCATCGCTGTTTCATAATCATAAAATGGCCCTATTGGTTTACATGGATTTTTAAACGCAGGATCATTTTTATCCACTAATACCCGAGTAATAATTGTCACTACAGATATATTAAGATTTAAGGATTTAAGCTTATTTTGAATAATATTTTGTAACATATAACCTATTTGTCCTTGAGTCATAGCTCCACATACATCTATAGGTTGAGGAGGAATTTTCCATGCGCTTTCCTCTTGTTGAATTAATAAATCACCTATTTGCGGACCATTTCCATGAGTTATTGCCACCTTGCATCCTATTTCTATTAACCTAACAATGCTATCACAAGCTTTAGCGATATTCATCATTTGCTCTTCATAAGATCCCTTCCCGATCGCTGGCTTAATTGCATTTCCGCCTAACGCTACTAAAACCTTCTTCCCTGCGACTAACATTAATTACAACTCCTAATGAGGAAATAATGAAGCACGAAGCCGCCTATTAACTTTTCCGAAAACTTATTAATTAATAAGGCTTGACGTCGGCGAATTAAAAGAGGATCGCCTCCCTACACCTTCCCCCTTGCACTAACTTAGAAGCGGCTGCGGAATCATACTCGTAAGACGTTCTTGCCTACTTCGTAAGGCGTCCAAACGATGAAGGGCTTCAAATAGCGGTGGAGGACGATAGGCTTATATCTCTGAGCTGATGTAACATTAGCGTCGTGATCGAACTTCAAATAATCATCGCCGTCTTAGCGACAGTGATTCCTATATTAATCACCCTAGCGGGAGCCCTCTATTGGCTAGGGAAGAAGTTCGCTGAAATTAACGAAGGATTTAAGAGGATTGACGAAAGATTTAAGAGTATTGACGAAAAATTCAAGAGTATTGACGAAAGATTTAAGAGGATCGACGAAAGATTTGAAGGAGTCGATGGAAGATTTAAGGGAGTCGAGGAAAGATTCAAGGGCCTTGAAGAAAGGCTTAAGCGAATAGCAGAGGGATTTATGTATTCTCAAGAATTCATGTTAGAAGTTTTCTCATATGAAGGCTTATTAAGAGCGGAGGCCGTAAGCTTAATAAAAGGAGAGTTAAGGAGGATTTACTCCATGGTGTTTGGCTTTAATTCGCTTACCAAGGAGGAAAAAGAGGATCTTAAGACGTTATTGGAAAAGGAAGAGTTGAACTATGAAGAGGCAGTAAGGCTTAGGGAGATAGCGAGGAAGCTCGTATTTGAATATGGAGGGCCAGAGGCTTGGAAGCTATTATGGTATTCCTGCGTATGGATAGGTCATAATTTAAGGAAGATGAAGTTAGAGCGTGCTTCTGTAAAATCCTCTTCTTAAATTATAGATAATTATTGAAGCATGAAAGCCTAAGATGCTTGATTTAAACGTCTAAAGGATCTCGTACGTGGATCATTTGAATTGCTCTAGATGAGATGAAAACGACGTTTATTAATAGAAGCTTCTTTAGAAGGCCCTGACTTGTTTCTTTAATGCTTCCTCAGCCTTCGTTAACGCCTCCTCGATCATCTCAGGCTTAGTCCCCCCTCCTTGAGCGAAATCAGGCCTTCCGCTTCCCCCTCCGCCGAGCGATGAGGCAGCTACTTTAGCTAATTCGCTAGCGTTCACATTAAGATTCACAGCAGCTTCCCCCGCCATAATCACAACCCTACCGATTGCTTCATCAACTGCGTAAAACAATGTAACTAAATGAGGATCACTTTTCACCAACTCACTTGCAATCTTTATCATACGCTCAACATCAACTTCATCAAACTTCTTCTTTAAGAACCTCACATTACCTATTTTCTTCGCCTCTACTGTCTCCTTAATAAATGCTGCCTCCTTTAACGCTATTTCCTTAAGAAGGCGTTCCTCCCTACGCCTTATCTCTTTATAACTATCGAGAAAGCGCTTAGCAGCCTTAGGGAGCCTTTCTAACGGTGCATTTAATACTTCTGCAAGCTCCCTAAGGATTTCCTCATTTCTTTGAACGAACTTTAATGCCTCCATTCCAACGCTAAAATCTAACCTTTCTACGCCATCTTGTATACGCTCCGTTCCAACGACCTTAATGAAGCCTATCTCCCCAGCATTCTTAACATGCGTCCCTCCACAAGCTTCAACGTCCCAATCCCCAACCTTTACGACACGAATATCCCTACCCGGCACAACACCGCCTTGATAAAGCCTAAATCCATACATATGCTCAGCTACCTCCCGAGGCATCCATCTAGCCTCTATTGAGACGTCTTGAGCTATTACAGCATTTGCCAACTTCTCGATCTCATGTACTTCTTTTAACGATGCCCTTCGATGATGCGATATATCCAACCTAGAGCGTTCAACGTCCTTTTGCGCTCCGGATTGCCATACGTGCTCCCCTAATGCCCTTCTAGCGGCGCTGATTAAAATATGAGTAGCCGTATGGGCCTTCATGAGGGCGTATCGACGATCCCAATCGATCTCGCCCTTAACGACCGTCCCTTCCGACGGGAGCTCGCCCTTTACTAAGTGGACGACGACCTTTCCCACTTTTTTGACATCTACGACTTCGCACGTCCTTCCGCCGAATGAAAGCCGGCCTACATCAGCTGGTTGTCCACCTCCCTCCGGGTAGAAAGCCGTTGCATCCAATACGACGTAACGATCTTCTATGACCTTAAGGACCTTAGCTTCGAACTCTTTCGCGTACGGATCTTCGTAGTAAATAGCCTTCGTCTCAGGAAGCCCCTTGACCTTCTCCTCTAAGGCCTTGGCCTCTTCATCTACGGCTAGCGGAGGCGCTTGAACGTGGCGTTTAGCGACGATGGCGTAAAAGCTCTCGGGAACGTCGACCGTTATGCCTTCTTCTTTAGCGACGTCGCGAACGAGCTCCGGAGGAAGCCCATGCGAATCGTAAAGTTGAATTAACGCCTCCGTTAAGATCTTCGACTCACCTTTAGCCCTTAACTTTTGAGCCTCCCGTCTGACGAGGGATGCTCCCCTCCTCAGGGTATCCTCGTACTTATCGCGCTCGGTCGAAAGAACCTCTAGGACCTCGTCTCGTGCCTTACTCAAGTGCGGGAAGTCGAAAGACCAATGGCCTATCTGAAGGCTTACGACGTCCAACAGCTTCCTTTCGATCCCAAGGGCCTTCAAAAGCCTATACGTACGCCTTAGCAAGAGGCGAGCTAAGTAACCCTCTCGAACGTTCGATGGGACGACCCCTTCGGCCAATACGAATGCTAAGCACTTCGTATGATCCGCTACGGCGAAGGCGTTTTCCACGGGTGTTAACGCTTTATCGAGCCCTTCGGCGCTAAGGCCTACGAACTTCGCGACCCTTTTACGAGCGGCCATTCGATCGACGACCTTCTCGACGTCTATCAAGCCCGAGAACTTCGCGACATCAGTCAACAGCCCTTCGTCTGGCTCAACCCCGGCCATGTCGAATATCCCCTTTAGAACCGAGCCGTAAACGGCATGGAAGCAGCTGACGCCTCCTTGCGAAAGCCACGTGTAACGCTCTATGCCGTACCCTGTGTCGACCGTTCTGATCGGTAGTTCGATGAATTCATCGTCTACGACTTTGAACTTCATGAAGACTAAAGTTGATATCTCAAGGCCTCTAACGATGCCCTCTAAATCCGGCCCAGCGTTACCGCCGCCGGACCAAACGCCTTCCTTATAGATAACCTCCTCGGATGGAATCCCTAAGATGTTCGTGACGAACTCATGATGATAGCGTACAGTTTCATCCTTCCAATAGATTTCTTGATCGGGGTAGTTGAATGCATGATGGCCTCCCATTTCGAATATCGTTAAATGCCTGCCGAACGTCAAGCCGACGTTATCTATGTCGACGAATCGTATGCACGGTTGAGCTATTACGAGCGGGTTAGCCGGCGGTGGGATTACGCCGTTCGTTACGTAAGGTTGAAAGTCGATTATGCTAGCGTGCGTAAAGTATAGGTCGTCCCTCCAACGGGCTACCACAGGGTAAGGCTTTATGCGCTTATGGCCCCTTCCCTCGAAGAACGATAGGAAGGCCTCTCGCATCTCCCTTAAGCTGTAGGGCTTACGAGTCGGCGGCCTCCCGATGAACGTGTAGCTCGCGCAACCGTCTGGGTTGGCTTCGCCGCACGTCTCTTGGCTTAAGTCTTGAGTCCAAAAGTACTCCTTACAACTCGGGCAAAGCCTCCTCACGTAGCCGATTTCGTCGAAGAATGGGATGTGGTACTCCTCCTCAGGGAAGCGCCTCAACGTGACACCGACGAGCGCAGCTAATCGTTAACGTGAAATCGATGCTTAAAACGTTAGCCGTATGTAGCGACTAGCCTTTTGATGATCATCGTCGGAAGGTGAGAAAAATGGGGGTTCTTGATCCCGTTTACAAAAAGTTAGCCAGAAAGCCCCTAACTTTTAGTTAAGGGATGAACGGCGTAAAGCTTTAAATGCCATCCTAACGGCCTATCATCCGTCGGAGCCTGAGGGAAGAGCGGCTTGCCGTTAGGGCGGAGACAAGATCCGCGCCCTACGAGGGCGCCGATAATCCTGGGCCCGTTGAAAGGCTGGGCGAACGGGCTTGGCGACAAGCCCCAAGGGCTCGGCCTAGAGGGTAGGGATAACGGGCTGGTGGCACAGCCTTCGCTTCGAAGGCATCGATGCCAGAAGCGAGAATCTCCTGGCTTCAGCCGTGGAGAGTGTCAATTCGTTATCTCTTCTACGCCTTCATGGAATAACCTTAACCCTTCTTCGATTACGTTCATCGGGACCGAATATGAGTACCTTAAATAACCATCGCCAGCTTTAGCTGGAAACCCTGGAAAACCAGGGATCATCACCACGCCCTTTAAGTTCATCATCCTTATGGCGAACTCCTCTGTTGTCATGCCTATTTTCTTAAGTACTTCCTTAACGCATGGGAAGAGGTAGAAGGCGCCAGGCGCTTTCTTAACCCTGACTTCCGGCACTTCGTTTAACAGCTTGTACGACAAATCCCTTCTACGTTTATAATCGTCAAGGATCTCGTTGAAAAAATCCATAGGGCCATTTAAAGCTGCCACCCCAGCCTTTTGAACAAAAGCACATGTGCATGAAAAGTTATTTATCGCGAATAAAGTAAACCTTTTAATTGCTTCCTCTTTAGCGACAATGTAGCCTAACCTCCAGCCAGTCATGGACCATGTTTTCGAAAAACCATTCACGTAAATTATGAAGTCCCTCCAATTTTCATCGCTTAAAACGCTTTGAAATTCAACTTCTCCATACACATAATGATCATATATTTCATCCGAAAGGACAAGTATTCCCCTCTCTTTAGCTGTTTCGAGCACTCCCTTAATTTCAGATGGTGAACACATAGCGCCAGTTGGATTATGAGGGAAGTTCAAAATTATCATCTTAGTCTTATTGGTTATTAAATTTTGAACACCTTCCAGCGTCATCCTAAAGTCCTCATCCCACTTTAACTCATAAAACACAGGAATTCCTCCAGAGTAACGAACTATGGATTCGTACGCTGGAAACCCAGGGTCAGGTATTACGACTTCATCCCCATTTTCGACGTAGCTAGCTATCGCGATAAATAAACACGCCTTAGCCCCAGGGAGCACTATCGTTTCCTCAGGCTTTACGTCACCTGCCCTCGTGAACTTAGAAACGTGATCAGCTATCGCCGATCTAAGCTCTAGTATGCCAGGCGGCGAAACGTATCTGGTGAAGCCCTCCTTTAAGGCCCTTATCGCAGCTTCAACTACATGAGTTGGCGTAGGGAAGTCAGGTTGACCTATTCCAAAGGATACGATCTTCATGCCCTTAAGGGCTAATGATGAAGCCATATCGAGGTAATCGAATGCCTTCTCAGTCGAAAGCTCTAAAGATTGTTTAGAAAACCTTAATGATGGAGGCTTATCATTCATTAGTAGTACCTTATCCTCTTCCTATCATCTTAATTAATTTTTCATATTCTCCTTCCTTCATATGAGCGATGTACTCCTTTGACGGATACACCTTCTCCCTAACCTCCCTACAGTACTCCTTAAAAGCGTTTAAAATTATCTCCCTTAAATTAGCATAACTCTTAGCAAACCATGGCTTTACCCCTATCGTTAACCCTAGGATATCTGGAGATAATAACAACTGTCCATCGCAATAAGGACCACCTCCTATTCCAAACGTAATCAACCCCGTCTCCTTCACAACTATTTTACCAACTTCTTCAGGAACGTTTTCCAATAGGACGGCGAACGCTCCAGCTCCCTCTAAAGCTTTAGCATCATCTAATATCCTCTTAGCTGAAATTGCATCACTACTTTGAACCATATATCCACCTAACATCGAGACCTTTTGTGGAGTTAACCCTAAATGTCCTATAACTGGTATTCCGAATTCAACTATGGCTTTAACCCTATCAGCTATTTCAGCTCCACCTTCCATCTTAACTGCATCACAACCTGCTTTAAGAAACTTTCCAGCATTTTCAATAGCATCCTTAATGCTAGGTTGATAAGACATAAAAGGCATGTCCCCAACGATGAAAGCATATTTTATCCCTCTGACTACAGCCCTTGTATGATGCAACATTTCATCCATAGTAACAGGCAATGTAGTTGGATATCCTAAGACCGTCATCCCTAAGGAGTCACCAATGAGGACCATATCTACGCCAGCTTCATCCGCTAACACAGCCGTAGGATAATCATATAATACTACCCATGTAATCTTTTCGCCCTCCCTCTTCTTCCTTAACAAAGTCCTTATGGTAACCTTCCTTCTTTCCTCGGACATAGAGATCACGATTAAAGAGCCCTAAGGGTTAAATTAACCTTTTCGTAAGATTTACCATGGACGCAACCTCGTTAAAAGCCAAAGGGCGGTGAAGTTCTTTAGTCATGTAGGCTTAGGTATTGCTAGATCTTGCGGGCCGACCTTAGATAACTTAGCCTCCGGATAGTGCTTCTCTATCAACGAAATGATTATTTCAGCGTATTTGACCTTCTCTTTTGCCAAAAAGGCTAAATGCTCAGGGTTGACCCAAGGCTTATACAGCGCTGATACGCTTGGTCCTGGCTCGATTTTATAATAACATGGGGCTGCCACCCTAGCTATCTCCGGCGTCTCCCAAAACCTTACGAAGCCTCCGAATGAATCAAACAGATAAACGTGCACATCTATAGGAATGCTTATTGCGCTTCTAATCGCCGCTAACATAGGAAGCGTTAAATCTCCAACTGGGTTAAACGTATTAGCTCCAAGCATTTCCAATACCTTAGCTCCAGCTGGATTTCCATGTCCAGCGAATATTGATACCTTAAATACAACATCCTTTGGTATTTCTCCATCTTCACGCATCTTACTTAAAAGCCAAAGAAGCCCTTCATCCATTATAAGGAACCCTCTAAAGCCGAAATCAATGGCCCTCATAATATCAGCTATCGTATATCGAAGGTTATCAGAGCCTCTAATCCTCAACCCAGAGAGAACGCCTTCAATAGTTCTAACTTGGCCTCCTAGATCCCAAATGGTCCTAGGCCCTGGCGTAACTATTACCTCAACCTTAGCATCCCTAGCTAATTCAGCGAATTCCTTAAGCTCATCATCGGATAATAACGTTGAACCCATGACCATGGAGATCACCCTATGCACAGGGATATCCCGCTTATCCATCTCATCTATCAACGCCCTTAACGTAGACGGACGTTCTATGCCGGAGACCTCGATCCTATAATGGCAACCGTCAGGGAACCTCTTAACGGACGTCGGCAGCCCGTAAAGGTCCCTGCCCGGCACACCGTATTTCTCTATAATGGATTCTATGCTCTTCAAGAGCTTACACCACGGTCATTTTACGTTTCACTAATTTATAAAATGTGCGTTAACCTATGACCGAGGCTTAAACGGAGCGTAAACATAGCTCATGTTCTAACGAGAGGCATGAGATGGAGGGGTTATGGGGCCCTTTAAATCAACGAATGGAGCTGTAGCGAAAAGCGTTGGTTAAACGCTAGAGGCCTCTGACAGAAGTCAGAAGTAATTCATTCGATCTCCCTTACCTGTTTCACCTTCATTCTTTTAAGCCTTAGCTTATATTGTAGGGTGAGAAGTCTTTCAGGCGCTAATAGCTTGCTGGTTGCATATAAGACAATTATAGTTAAAATGGCTGAATATGGAATACCATATAGAACCTCAATTGGTATGGTTGATGTAATCATCTCTCTAGCTACAATCATGGGATATGATGTTGGTAGAGCGTATGTAAGAAGTTGAAGGCCTAAAGGTAAGGCCCTTAAATCCCCGTACATTATTAGAATGGATGGTATTAAAACTGGGATTATGGCCACCCCTAGAAGGGAGCCTGACATCCTAACGTCGCTGCTTAAGGCTCCTATGGCGATGCCTATCGCCGTCATGAATATTATGGAAAGGGCTAGGCTTAGGGCTAGGACCACGTAGGCCTCCGGCGTTGGAGGCGGTAAGGCTCGGAAGATTCCCACAGTCTCGGGCTCTAAGCCTGGGGCGGCGATGAATATCCTCTCAAAGTATATGAGGAAACCAACAATGAATAGGATGCTCCCTAAGATAGCCACTATGGATGATCCTAGCAGCTTAGCCATGAGTATATCGTAACGAGTCACCGGAAATGTTAAAAGGGTTTCTAAGGTTTTCTCCTCATTCTCAACGGCCGTGGCTGTGGCAGCTATTTGAGTTACGGTTATGGCTAAAATAAACAGGACCATGGGGATTATTGCGCCATACCCCATCATAAACTGTCCAAATAAAGCTCCAGGGGGAGCTTGTACAACCCTATCCTTAATCATCGTGTATCTCGTTATATTCAATGGATTTCTTATGGCTTCAGGTTCAACGCCTGGAGCCAGCTTAGATATTAGCATAGCGCTTAACATATCCGAGCATGTTTTTAGGGTTCCATCCACGGCTGCATATGCACCCATAACACCAATTCCAACGCTCTCCATAATGGCATAGACATCAACCCTTGACCTTCCAAAGTTAAGTATTCCCTCCTCAAAACCCTTAGGGATAACGATTAAGGCTTTAGACCTAAGCATTTTAGCTCCTTCAAGAGCG
>WUQV01000295.1 GCA_009889585.1 Candidatus Bathyarchaeota archaeon
ACTGCTAGAGAACCCTATTAGAAAGGGCATCGAGCTTCTTCCACCAGTGAAGTTTTACTCGGAAAAACTTACAGAAAAGCTACTGAGCGAGGCTCGCAAAGTCATGGGCCTTGTAAGGGAGAGCTTATTTATATAAATAGTGGTGAAGAAAATTAATCCTTCACTTGCTAAAGCGGATGCTATGACTTCCTTGCCCTTAGCTTTAAGCGGCTCTCGAACACGATCAAGCTACTCATTTCCCTTCATCATCGGTGCTTGTCGACTTTGAGCGTAGAGGAGATGGTAAAGGTCTTGAGAGCCTATGGTGAAGCTTGCGATTATGATACACAGAAAGATTTAAATAGTTAAGAGGTAGAATCATTTTGCGTGAAGATCCTTAATATACTCTTAAGAGGGATGGCTTATACGGCGTTGGCGATAACGGCGGTAGCGATTTTAATCGCCTCGTTCGGCTTGCCGTTAGGGACGTTAAGGACAGCCCTTTGGGCCATCGGCTTATTAGCGTTATTAGTTGGCGTTAAATACGCCTCTTACCATCCGACGAGCGACTACTTAGATAGCGTCATTAGGCGCCCGTCGTCAAGCAGAGGTATGGACGAAGTAAGGGAGGAGGTCATTAAGCATTATGAGCGATGGAAGAAGTATCCATTAGCTTATAAATTGAGATTTATCATTTACGGGTTAATGCTTATAATAGCAGCTGAATTATTAGCGCCATTCCTTAACTAAAAGTGCCTTCGATTGCTTCTCTTACTATCTTCCAAAGCTCCTCATAGCACGCCCTTTCTAATCTCCTTAATGAGCTCCTTCATCTTATAAGACATCTTAATATTCGCCTTTATCCCTTCCCTCTTGAGGCTCTTTAACCTTCTTTACGACGTTCATCACTTGCTCAAATGTCGCCTTCAGCCCTCTTGACTCCAACATCATTTCGATTATGGCTACGCCTGCTTCGTCCATTAACTTCGCCAACTCCAGCTTCTAGTCAACCGTTGAGAGTATAGCTAGCGTTTGCTCCCCATTCCTAAGGGTTTCGTCCCAAATGTAAACCCTTGATGGAAAAGTAGAAGGTAAAGTTTAAATGAACTTATTGTAATTGACTATTAATCCTTCAGCTTCTAACTTCTCTAGTATTGACGAT
>WUQV01000296.1 GCA_009889585.1 Candidatus Bathyarchaeota archaeon
ATCAAGGCCTCCGTAACCTGTCCTTCCAGACGTGGCTGAAGGAAACGGCTTCACTGAAGGAAGCCTGCGCTCTGGGTGATGGGGATCGAGCCTGGTCGTTGAAGCAGGAAGCCCCTTCAGATAAGGAAGGGGTAGTTCACAGGTTTCACATGACCGTAGAGGAGGAAAGCCAGCCCTTAAAAGGCGTGGTTAACGCCGAAGCAGATGCTTTAGCCACCTCACGTAGACTTTGTTCGTATTTTTCAATAATATCTTCGCGTACTGGATAAAATATATCGAGCATTATGAATGGTTCATCGCCTATAGTTACATCGCTATGAGGAACATTTGCCGGAATACAATAGAAATCGCCTTTCTTCACTATGCGTTCTTCATCTCCAATTTTCAATTTAGCCTCACCACTATAAACCATTCCGATCTGTTCATGAGGATGCGAATGTAAAGGCACACCATGTCCTGGCAAAGTTATATTCAGAACCATCATCATTTTCTCACCATGTAGTCCAGTCAAAATAATCGTTTCTAAGCCCTTCATCTGCACGATTTTTGGAGCTTTAGCTAAATCAATGAAGTATTGGATTCCCTTTTCTTTCATTACTTTAACCCCTTCTATATACATGCATTCCAATTAATATATTTCTCCTTTAAAAAGCCATGTCGCTAAGCCTTAAGCGCCTTACGGGCGAACGTTAAGTAGCCCGTGTGCGCTGTCATCAACGTCTCAGGCCGCGTCCGCCCGGGCTCAGTTATTATCCTACGTAGTAAGCACTCGATCGTCTCCACGCGAACGAAGCAGTTCTCTCTTAACGCCTCAACCGTCTTAACGGCTTGATCCACCGTAGGGCTGAACGATACGAAGGCGCCGCTCGGCTTTAACGAAGCGTAAGCATGTGGAACGACGAGCCATGGGGTTGCCATGTCTAAGACGACAGCGTCGACTTCCCTTTCGTCTATGCCCTCGATGACGTCCTTGTTCTTAATCTCCACGTACTCCGCTAAGCCAGCCCTCCTTACGTTCTTTAACGCCACCTCGATGAAATCGGATCGAACTTCGTAGCTGTAGACCTTGCCGTTCGGCCTTACGTAATAAGCTAATGCGCACGTTAAAGCGCCAGTCCCCGTTCCAGCTTCTACGACGGTATTACCGGGCCCGATCCCGCTGAGCGTAACGATTAAAGCCGCGTCCTTAGGGTAGGTTATTTGCGTCTTCCTAACGGACTTAAGCACGTAATCACATAACGTAGGCTTTAACGCTATAAACTTGACGCCTGTATTACTTAAGATGCTAGAGCCGTACTCATTGTCGATTAAATCGTCAATCCGTATGAAGCCTTTATGCGTGTGAAAATTTTTCCCCTTTTCCGCTTTTACCAAGTACGTTCGCTTGTCATCTAAGTAAAGTAGAACGTAATCCCCCTCCCTTATCCTGTTCGTCAACTTAACGTCAAATAATCTTACGTCACGCAGTTAATTAAACCATTAACTTACACGAAGGCGAAGGTTATATGAGGCGATCACAATCGTGGGCTAATTGTATCGGGCGGTAAAAGGAGGCGCTCGAACCTTGTTCGGCCCTATCGAAGCAAATGCTTGAACCGCCCGTTCATCTGTTCAGCGTGCTGAAGCCAGCGCGTTGCCGCACGGCCCAGGGCGGGCTCCGTACGTGGTCGAGAGCTCCTTTGACCGAAAACGTTTATGTAGATGTATTGAGTCAGCCTTACGGTGAGGACGTCGCCACCTGTTATAGTTCAAGACGATAAACTCGTGATAGATCTGATGAGTATGTAAATCGGCGTTACCCTATCATGTAGAGTACAAAGGCACGCTCACCTCCTAATTAAGGTGAAAGAGGGGGTAATTGACGTTTATGAGGTTGTAAAGAAGTGCTAACGTGCTCTTGAGTAATTGCTCGATAAAAGTTAGGTTAGAGTACAAGGGAGTCGTTCGTTGAATATAGGATTGAAATGAATGAGTTCGAAGTTACTAAACCCAAGTTGAGGAGAAAACGGGTACGTCTCGTAGGTGAAAGAATCGTAGTTATACATCTTCAAAAGGACGGCAAAATTTACTATTACGAGATGAAAACTGTCTCAATTGGTTAGCTGAAATGGTAGAAGAAGGCGAAGTTAATTTTTAGGCAGCGTAAAACCTATATTATCTGTTTAATTCGCGCGATCTAAGGCCTCCGTGCTTAGGTAAGTATAAGAAGCCCTCGTCCGGGCTCCCTAAAGCCTCGACTTCACCGATTAAGTAAAGGTAAGCCACGAGAGCGCACGTTAAGGCGTCGAGCTCGTGCTCTGATGCATAAGCCTTGATAGCCTTAACCCCTAGAGACTCCAAGCCTCGCCTCAACCCTAAGAGATCCTTCCTCCTCGGGATGCTCATGACGTCCTGGGCTCCTCCGGGGAAGGTTTCAACGACGACGAAGCCGAGAGCCTTTAACGCAGCTGAAAGAGCCATGCCCCTCTTCGTCAAAGCCCTCATAGGCCCTAACGTCACCGGGAAGAACTTAATGCCCCTTCGAAGGAGCTCCTTATCGCAATCCCTCAAGTGCGCAGCGCTCCTCTCTTCTAGGCTACCCCTCCCTCTGGGTAAGAACAAAGGCGCGTCGATCGCTATCGCCTTAGGGAGGCGAGCCTTCGCCAAGTTTATAATCTCATCGTCTGTGTAGACGAGACCTACTTCTGCTTCAAGGCTTAGGTTTAAGAAAGCGTAACCCGTCGACCTCTTAGGCGAGCCGGCTAAGTCTAAGCCCATCACGAGGAGTGGTTCGTAGTCCATCGATTCATCGAGCAGGAGCAGCACCTTCTTAATCGATTCACCAAGGGGCTTCAAACGGTCGAGAGGCTTAAAGCACGTACTTCCTTTCCCTCTCGACCATCACGACCTCACTTTTATCGCTCTTAACGAACTTGCTTAACAACTCTTGACGATCCGTATGCACTGGGAATACCTTTTTCGCACGAACCTCATCTATTACTCGCTTAAGTTGAAGTGGCATGATATGACCTGATACATGAATATGATATTGTGGAAGCCCATGATGTTCAAGCCAATTAGTTAACCTTTCATAATCCATCTCCATTTCTTCATTAAAAGGTTCTGAAGCAGAGAGAATATAACAACTACCAGCAATAGGTCGAATGTAAATTAATTCCTCTAAACTATGAAGCGGCAAGGTTAATACTAAATCATTTTGCTTCTTACTAACATCATAAGCATCTACAACCTTATCATTATATTCATCTAAGAGTTCTTTCTCCCATTTATAATACTTTTCCTTCTCCCTTTGGAATAATAAAATATTTTCATCATTCAAGCTAGGAATATCTAAGCGCTCATCCTTTTTTAACTCTTTCAATAGATAAGCTTGCTTTAAAGTAATCACTAATCTTCTTCCTACTTCTTTCACCGCCTCGTAAAAAGACCTTAAACGATCTATATCGGTATAAGAGAAATCAGCTAACACGAGGCCAGCCGATTGCCTTACGACTTCTATCAACTCCCTCCTTACCTCTGGCTCCGAGGATACGTGAGCGCCCGTTAGATTCGTCCCCTCCGGGATCATGGCGATCGGCTCGGCTTCCTTCGCCCTTTTAACGAAATCCTCCGTCATATCAGGCCTCGTCCCATGAACGCGAAAGTCGCCTGTGTACACGATCGCTCCTGATGAAGTGTGAACGATGAACCCGTAAGAACCTGGGACTGAGTGATCTACGTGAATCGGCTCCACCTTCACGTGGCCTATCTTAACGATTTCGCCTGTTCGAAAGGTCTTAAGCTGAACGTGTCGTATGTCGAACTCTAAGCCAGCCGGCCTCACTTGGCTTAACGCCTTTAGCACTATTTTCGTAGTCTCTCCGCAGTAAATCGGTATGTAGGGCTTTAAGAAAGAGATGTAAGCCGCGTGATCCATGTGGGAGTGCGATAGGAAGACGGCGTCGACATCCCCCTCGGATTCATCGAACTTATAAACGCCAGGGAGCCTCGGCAACATCCCAAGCTCTAAAAGGCTGAGCTCGCTCCTAGGCGATAGGAAGGGGCCGGAGTAATACCGGCTTCTAGCGGAGAACGAGACGCCGAAGTCCAGGAGGATTTTGACGTCTCGATCCTCTAAGAGGACCTTATTACCGCCTACCTCGTTTACGCCTCCGTAAAACGTTAACGTCACTTCTCCCTTCAACTTAATAAATCGCCTCAGCGCCTTTCGCTTTCTTACATACCTTCGACATCGCCAAAATTATATGAGGTAACGTGAAAAGGCTAAACACCTTCGCATAACGAGCCGTCCCGGCCTTCTTAACGGCCTTTTCGTCGCCGCCAGCTGATAAATAGCCCTCGATGAAGGAGGAAGCTATTCTCTCGGCGTCAGCTGGGGATATCGGTGAGACGTAATGCCCTGAGTAGTAGAGGAACTCAGCGATATCCCACGCCTTATCTCCATCAACGGTCGCTTGTTCGAGGTCGATGAAGTAAGGCCTTATTCCCTCAGCTATCAATACGTTGCCAGGCTTACAATCGCCTATCGTAACGCCTAACGCGTGAACCTTCGCTAGCTCCTCCCCTACCCCCTTAAGCGCTCCCTCGACGAGCTGAGGCGCCTTACTTAAGGCTTCAACTGCCGACGTCCCTTTGACGTACTCCTCGAAGAGAAGGCGCTCCTCATAGCTTACGTAGAGAACCTCCGGCACGTTTATGCCCTTGCCCCTTAAGAACTTGTTGAAGACGTATTCTCTTTCCAACCGGGACTCCCCGAGGACGGCGAATGGGTAAGTTCCTAACGTCCATAACGCCAATGGGAGCCACTTTAAGCCGAGCCAATCCTTAAAGTTCTTAACGAGGACCTTCCTCTCCTCGTAACCCCTTTGAATCGTTAACAATCGAACGGGGCTCAATATGCTGCCGAACCCTATGGGCTCGACCTTCACGAGCTCCCAACCTGGGGCGAACTTCTTCACGAAGCCCTCGATCGGCGTCTGATCGTACAAAGAGGTTAAGCCTAAGGGGGTCGATAGGAATAAGTGCTTCCTCGGGTCCTCCCAAACGAAGGGCACTTCTTCGATTAAAAGGCTGGCCACTTTAGGCAAGAACCCGAGCGCTTGAGAGAGGAAGGCCCTACGAAGCTTTCTAAGGAAGGTCGAGGCACGAGCCTTACGCCTTTTAACCGTTTGGATAAAGCCGCGGTCCATCTTAAAGTAACCGTCATGGCCCTTCACGAGCCCCTCTAAGGCCAGCTCCTTAAGCGCGTCTTCATACCCCCTTAGGACGGCCTCAACCCTCGTGCCTCGACCTGTGCCGCTGAAGAAGGCGTGGGTGAATAACGAGAGTTGAGCCTTCCTTAAGGCGACTTCATGGATGAAGTACTCAGGCCTGATGTAAAGCTCCTCTGATAGATCTGGGAACTCCAATACGACGTTCTCAAGGAGCTCCTTGACGACGCGCCTCTTCGCCTCAACCTCCATCCGCCGTAAGTAATCCTCACCTACGAGGGGCTCGTACGGGCCCATTAGGACCTCCGAAGCTAGATCGCCTAACGAGCCGCGTCCGACGTCCCCCTCGAAGGCCTCTTGATCCACGGTTAAGATGGAGAGATGAACTTCGTTCAACGACGTCGTGCTCACGGTTACGTTCGGCTTAAAGCCCTTAGCTACGATCAAGACGTTAAAAGCGCTTTTCTCGATGAGCTCGCTTACGCGTGGGCCGTAAAGACAAAGCGCGATTAACCCGTGCGACCCGACGATCTTCTTGCACTCCTCTAAGATAGTATCTCTTAACAACTCGTTCGAAGCTCTCAATGGCTTAAGCGGGTTTACAGCATCGTCCACGTCTGTCGTCAAATGGCCCCTCCTTTATGGGAGGAGATCGCGCTGGGTAAAATACGTTTATGAGCTTTAATCAACAGTTCTAAACCACATAGACGTTCGTAGCTTTTTGTCCATGCGGTTCTTCCCTTAAAATCCGCTATCCCCTTCACCGTTGCTACGAGCGGCTTTAGGGATAGGGATGTATTTTGTAGATATCAAAATTAGGATGAGGATGCGTTGTTTATGGAGATATTTGAAGCATAGAAGCTTCATTTGACTTCCTCGAGGGGAGGCATCTAAAGAATTCTAAGGGGCTTTTCTCCTTTTGGCAGATGCCTTTGCTTTCCGTATCCAGAAAACCTGCTTTTGAAGACCTCTTATATCAAAGTAGAGTTCAGATACTTCTTTCACGTTATCCACGAATTTTCTGAGCGCGAAAGCAAGAAGTGGTGGTTAAGTTTGATTAGGTTATTGATGAAAGGTGAGATTAGTAGATATACGTATTGCTGATATTACGTTTCATGTAGTTTCGATTTTATGAATTCATGGTATTGTCTAAGTTTATCTTGAGGGAAAGGATTGTGTACGATTATCTCTTTAACTTTTGAGAGTTCTTGGTCGAGTGAGTATATTACGTTTGTTCCTAGGCTTCTAGTGAGCGAGATGAGATATCCATCCCAAGACTCGATGTCATATGCCACTGCATAGTCTAGCGCATCTAATGCGATTTGAGGGATAATGTATGGATAGAGAGCCGGTGACCTTGACCTTAGAACTCCTTCCAGCACCTTCTTTACGGCCACCTTAGGTACTCGTAGGTATCGTGTAGCTATGTGGTAAGCTCCTATAACGGCGGAGGTCGGTAATGCAACTCGCCTATTTTGAGTCAACACTTCAGCAATGAAAGCTATGGAGTGCTCCTTAAGCGGGTTCTCGAAGCATGCAGGTATGAGTATGCTTACGTCGAGCACCCCCTCAGGATAGACCGAGCTTTCTCTTTGCGTATTCACGGCTCATCCACTTCCAGCTTTCCTTAGGCTCCTCCGTAAAAGCTTCCGCCTTAACGCTTATGGCAAAAGTTGCCCATTCTTGAACCCTTTCCTTAAGGTCCTTAGATATCGGCTCAAGGATTACCCGTGAGCCGATCAGCCTAACCGAAACTTGACCGCCTTCCTTTAGTCCCAGGGCCTCGCGAATGTGCGAAGGCAATACCAGCCTTCCCTGCCGGTCGATGGTAATGGCATTTTCCACATTATTCACCACGTGGAAAATATATGCCATAAATATAAGCTTATAGGTTTTTACAGCAGTTTCACGTAGGCTTTTGCGAACAGCCTTAAGGGCTGGCACATCGTTATTACGTAGACCAGAGCTTAAGAAAAAGCGTATAGAGCTTTTAGGAGGATGCGAATTATGGTTATTAAGCCCGCCTCTTTAAGCCTATAAACAGCTCTAGCGGCCTTATGCTTCTTCAAGTTTAGCTGTTTTACAACTATATTTACTAGCTCATCTACGGCCATCTCGCCATCCCCTATAATCTTAAGCAAGGCCTTTGCAGCTTTGTCATGCTCCAAGGTTAACTTAGAACTATTGCGCTTGCTCATAAATATCATCGCATCGGAATCTCTAAACGGCAACTAACGATATTCACGGCCCTTATATAGTAGAGCGCTATATATCAACGGTCGAAGCAACGTGGGCCATTAGCAAGAGCCTAAGGAGAGCTTCCTCAAGCTCCTTAAGGAGGACGAGGAATTTAGGTACGCAGTCCTAGGATGCCTCAGGATAGCTGAAGTCTTAAAGATGCTTAACGGCACAGAGGTCAGCGGGGGCCTTAAAGAGGAGCGGATCGAGCTCAGGAGGACTTTAACGGGATACTAGAGGAGATCGAATCGATCAATGTAAGGCTGAACAGGATCGAAAGGATACTTAAGAAGTTCACGTTAGATGTAGAGGAAGAAGCTATATCGATAGTTAATCATAGGTTAAAAGAGATGAACGTCGATGTCAAGTTAAGCGGCTCAGCCTACCTGACTTTGAAGTGAACGTTTATGGCGCTAACGACGAGGTGTCCGTCATCGGAGAGGCGACAGTTAGAGCTGGCTTAGAAGCTCTTGATGACTTGATGGAGAAGTTAAGCATGATGAAGGGGAAGTACTCTGAGCTGCTAAGGAAGAGAGGGATATTGCTTATTTATATATCGCTTGCGATGCTCGAGCTGATCAGTATGGCAAAGGAAAGGGGAATTTGGGTTTTAAAGGCGACCGAGGATGTCGTACCGCTAACTTTCACTCAACTTAGCTAATAGACTATTCTGGTTAAGGAGAGCATAGGATAAGAAGACGTTCAAAGCAATAAAGGAAGTTAACGATAAAGAAAGAAGGATAACGAGAGATTTGCTATATAAAATATCAGTTGAAAGGAATAAAGCCATAAGATTGATGATCCTAAAGGGCTTCATATGATCAGCCTGTCGAAAAACGCTAAACGCCCTCCGACTTCCCCCTCATATCCTTCGGGCCCTCTAAGGCTTAAGAGCTATCAAGGCTAGCTGAATCCCCCCTCATCCTTATCCTAAATCCTATTACATTTTCGACAAAGCTTTACGCGAT
>WUQV01000297.1 GCA_009889585.1 Candidatus Bathyarchaeota archaeon
GCATAATCGGCGAGCCTCGCCAGCCTAAGCAGCTTCTTACGCCTAGGGATGAGCACTTGAAATTGGTTTAAGAGACAAAGCTTAGGTATGCCTAATAACTTCGCGGCGATAAGGGGCGAAATACGGGAGTCTGAAACGACGACGTTAGGCTTGAAAGCCTTCATGGCCTTTATCTCGACGGCTACTTGACGAACGAGGGTTAACGTCGCTAAGAACGGGCCTGGATTCGCTGCCGTCAGCTTGAAGTTAACCGTTCCGTCTGGCTCAACTCGGAAGTTAATAGGAGGGGCCTTGAACGTTAGCATCCCTTCGTGTCGAGCGTACTTAAGCCCTTCGTCGTACGTCGAAAAGGCGACGGAAGCCCCTAGCTCCTTAAGCTTCTTAGCTATGGGAAGGCAGCGCCCGACATGGCCGAGGCCTATTCCGCAAGCCGAGAAGTATACCCTCAATTCGAAGTCAACTTAGCTCCTTTCGCTCGACCTTGCCTAAAGGCTCCTTTTCTTCGAATATTATCGCTTGAAACTTGTAAACTCTGGTTCCCCTTAACAACCAAGCATCAAACGGCAAACCAGCCTTCAAACAACAATGACCAAGAAACTCCTCAGCATCCCACCCCCACTCCACAGGGACTTGAGGTAATAGCAAACCCTTGTAATAGCCCCTTTCGACCACGAGGCCATCGCGTCCAACCTTAATCTTAGAGGCATACTCGACGGGCTTTTCGACCTCGATAAGCTCAGGCGGCGTTAGGACGCTGACCTCAAAGACCACGTGGCCCAGCTCCTTCAAGGAAAGCGGGCGAAACCTCGGGTCCCTTACGGCCGAGCTCACGGCCGAGTCTATCAAGGCCTTTAACAAGGGCTCGGTGGGGTAAGGGTGGCCGATGCAACCCCTTAGCTCCTTCACCCCTCTTTCGACGTTATTTATCGTGACGAAGACGCCCGATGGTTCCGTTAACTTCTTCGGAGCGCCGTTTGGAACCTTTAAGATCCTTTTGCTCCTTAAGTAATGCTCGACGGCTTCCCTCGCGAGCTTAACTAAGAACTCCCCTTCTTCATCGGTTAACTCGAACGACAAACGGCTCCCTCTAAGCTGAGCTCACGAACTTTTTCCAATCAGCCTTTAAAGGCTTTCGACTTAAGCTTTAATTACATAAGGCTTAAAACCTTATCGATTCCTCCTTCATCCCTTCGTTAGTTATTATGAGGAAGTCTATGCCGTCCCCGCTCATTATGTCCCTGCTTATGGCCGACTTTATCGAACGAGTTACCAACGACTTTCCCTCTTCGATCGTCATGCCATCCTTATAGCCCTCCTCAAGGAGCCCTACGGCGATCTCAGCCCCCGATCCGACGGCCGCGTACTTATCTGGTATCACGGAGCCTAAGATGTCTAATGCGTAAAGCGAAGGCCCTTCGTCGTCTATGCCTCCTACTACCGTCTGAGTTAACAACGGGAAAAGCCTACGGCGGAACAATAGGTTAGACATGAGCTTTGCGGCCGATCTAACGGATAAGGGTCTCTTCGCCTCAAACCTGAAGAGGTTGGCGTAAGCTTCGACCTCCCTAACGAGCATTTGCATGTCCGAAACTAGGCCTGCGCACGCTGCGCCGATTTTATCGGCGATGCGGAATACCTTCTTGCCGCCCCTGCTTACGACCATCGATCCGTACGAAACCCTTTTTTCAGAAGCAAGTATGACGCCGTTTGCGCATACGACGCCTACGGTCGTAGCCCCAGGCAAGTAATAATACGGGTATTGAGCCCTTTCGTCGATCAAGCCTTGATCCTCATCTGTTAATTCACGTACGCGCTTTTAAACTTATACGATATTATGCGGTCGCGTGAGAAAAGGATGGCGCGTTAACGATTATATCCTAAGCTAATTGCCCAACAGAATGGCAACTCGACGCGCAATAGGGCCACGTGTTAACGAAGCGCGGCTCGCCCCTTTATCGATGACATCATGCTCGAAGGTAGAGCTAAGCTTTTAGGCATCGACCTCTTAACGAAGCGTAATATGACGGTGGTTCGCGATAAGATAGAGGTTTACTCAGATAGAGCGCGTAAGGAAGTTGAAGCCTTGTTCAATACAGGCGCCACCCGCACGTGCGTAAGCGAGCGCTTAGCTCACGAGCTTGGCTTCACGGCGTATGCGAAGCCTAGGCCTATCGAGCTAGCCATTAAAGGGATGATCGGCGAAATAGTCGGGGACGGCGTGTATACCTTCGTAGTCGTCGGCTGCGAGATGCCAACGCGCTTCTTGGCCCTCGTCGTGCGCGACTTAAAGCACGATGCTATAATCGGGGTCGACTTCATGGAGGCGTTCGAAATAGAACTCGATGTAAAAGGCGGCAAGCCCGTGCTCAAGCGTTACCCACCCGTAGCTCGGCTGATTTGATCAAGCGATCGTAGCTTTAAGTCCTTAAGCATTTAAGGCGTTGCCTCAACTTAGTGCTTAACGCCTCTTTCAACTACCTTAACGTTCGCTATTCCTTACGAATATGCTCGTCCATCTGCGATTGCCCTCTTGATCCTCTTTTCCCTCATTAACTAATATCGTCAAGTTGCTATGGTTCCCATCTTCATCTGTCATAGCTTGCTGAAGCTTTTCCATATCACAAGCCTTCCTCACGGCGCATCTTCCATCAGCTTCGATCGTGATAACGTCTGAGTAGGGCTGATTAAGCTTATATTCACAAGGGGTTCAGCTAACTCGGTGATTCGGATGAAGGCCGTGAGGCTTATGATGGACGCGTATAAGCTGCTGATGGAGGCAGCTGATTCCATGAGAGCTTCGAAGCTAGAGGGGGAACGATCCTTCGAGCGCCTGCTTAGGTCTCTTGAGGAGCTTGCCGTCGCCATGACCGATATGCGAGCCTTAGGCAGGCTGGACCCTGAGACGGCTAACGAATTAGAGGATCTAATGAGAAAGCTCGCCTTAGAACCTTCGTGAAAACGGCGTTAAATGCTAAGGGCAACGCTTCGATTGGCTTAAGTGGGCGAATAAACCATTTCGTGTGCAAAGTTGTGAAACCGTAATGGCTAAGTAAGAGAGGTATATGCGCTAATTTCAAGTATTAGCGGCATGGTTATACTCTAGCTGTGCGAGTTTAGGAGGATTTGTAGTCATCAAAGTTATTGCTAAAGGCTCTGTTAGTTGAACGGACTTATGGTCAAGGGAGCGCTTGCGATATCTAGGCGATTAAGCTAACTATAGACTAACTATAGAAACCGTAGGGATGAGGAGGGCGGCCCCTCTTAAGGCGCTTCGAGGACTTCGGGATACCGGCTTATCGCTTCCCTGGGAGAGCTGCGAGAGGTCTTGTTAGAGCTGCCGTCGGAGCTGAAGGATTACATAGCTGAGCTGGGCCGGATAGCCAGCCGCTCAGCTCCAGAGCACGCGAGGTTGACGCTCCCCACGACTAAAGTCGGGAGACTCCGAGATTATCGGCACCTCTGATTATTCTAAAGTTGAAAATGATTAAAACTTGCATCCTTTACATTATAGGATTTGGCACACCAAGCCTTCTTAACTTTAAAAGAGGCAATACCTTCTTAGCATCTTCGACTTCATTTGGATCGATATCGAAGAACCCAACCTTCTCCCCAGCTCCCATGTCGAGCCTAATGATTCCGTACGGATCCGCTACCATGGACCTTCCTACGAAGGCTTGGTTTGAATTCCCCACTCCGACGAAGAACGCTACGTTCTCATGGGCTCTAGCTGATCCCATTAAGATCCATTGCCATTCCTTCATTAAGCCAACGTACCAAGCAGCTGGCGTAAGGAACGCCAACGCCCCCCTTAAAGCCAACGCTCTATAAAGCTCTGGGAACCTTACGTCAAAGCAAATCGTTAAGCCGAACCTTACGCCGCTTAAATCAAATGTTACTAACTCTTTTCCAGGCTTAAATAAGTCGGATTCCCTATAGCCATAGGCATCGAACAAATGAATCTTCCTATACTTCGCCACTATTTCTCCATTCCCATCTAATACTACATTAGTGTTATAAATTCCATCTTCGTCCTTTTCAAACATATTAATTAAGAGCCATAAGCCTACCTCTTTTGCTACTGCAGAAAGCTCTGAAATAAAGTTACCATTCAAATCCTCCGCTTGAGCATTTAGCCATTCTTTTGATAATCCATCTTTAGTATAACCCATCATGTACTCAGGGAAGACGGCTATATCAGCGCTTCCCCTAACTTTCTTTATGATCTTTATAGCTTTACTTAAATTTTCCTTTTTATTAGAACTAGAAGAGAATTGAACGAGGGCTATTCTAACTCCACTCATGATCTATCCCCTCCGTGCTCTTAAAGAACCTTAAGCTTAAGTCGATAAAAGTTCCTTCACCTCATTAAGGAAGGAAGCTACTGCCTCAAACTCGTACTTAATATCCTCTAAATCTATGATGCCCTCATAAAAGACCATTTCATGAAGGTGTCTTTCTCTCGCGCCATACCTATCCCTAAACGAATGCTTCTTAAGCTCAGGCCTTTGAACTTCTAGCTCCCTGAGGAGCTTCCTTCGCTCCCAATGGCTTGATGGCACCTTCCCCATGTATTTCAAGGTTAAGGAGTTCGCCGCTTGGATTACGGCGTTCCAAGCCTTTTCAGCAGCATCTCTAATCCTATAAACGTCGTTTCCTCTTACCCCGGCCTCCAGCTCTTTAACGGCTTCATCGTAGAAGTTAAAGGCATCTTTAAGGTATACGTTTAATCTTTCAAGCCCCATGGAATGACATCAGCCCTCTAAATCGAGCTCTTAACTATCTGATAAGCTTTATCTTTAAGTTGAGATGCTCTAGTATGCTAACGTGGCTCCCCTATTTTTACGCCGTTTTCGATGCGCTAAGCTTAGGAATTACCCTTAAGTAAGGCGTTACGTAAGGAGCGTGGCATAACGGCTTGAGCCTAGGAAGCGATGAGCTGAGGTTCGCAGATGAACGCGTACGCTTGATAACGAGCGAATGAATAAAAGCTTTAGGGAAAAGAGGAAGACGCTGGGGAGCTTAAGAAGGATTAATGACTCGATTATCGCGATCATATATGAGGATTTAACGCTTCTCCCTTACTCCTATTATGCTTCCTTTCCTTCCACATGACTACTACAAGTAACAAAATGCCCATCAAATTTTTAGGAAGTTATTCAAAAGATGGGTTAATTATAGATGCACTAAGGCTCTTAGCGTTGTTAATGCTCACTTAAAATTACAGTAGCCGGGTGATGATTTCCGTTAAGTCTAATACCTCAATCGGCCTATCGTATTCTCGCGTTGCATCCTGCAAGTTCCTTACGCAAAATGGACAAGCCGTTATTAAAGCTTGAGCTTTAACTTCCTCAGCCTCCTTAACCCTCTCCAACGCCGTTCGCACAGCCGTTTCAGCGAATGCAGCCTTAACGCCCCCTCCTGCGCCACAACACCAACCTTCATCTCGATTTCGTGGCATCTCGACGAACTTAATCCTAGGTATGGCTTCAAGAACAGCCCTAGGGGGTTCGTAAACCTTCGGCCTTTCACGTTCAGGTAAAAACGCGGCCCTACTCCTGCTAAGATGACAAGGGTCATGATACGTTACAACCATATTCAATTCCTTTGTAAACTTAAGCTTGCCCTCTTCTAAGAGTGGGTGCAATAATTCTGCTGTATGCAGAACTTTAGGAATTATCTTTAAATTGAAGACTTCATCATAGTCCCTACTTAGCGTTATATAACATCCTGCGCAAGATGTAATCACTAACTCAACTCCACTATTATTTATCACATCGACGTTATGCTTAGCAACTTCAAGCGCTATATCCCATTGACCAGTGCGTATTAAAGGCGAACCACAACACCATTCCTCCTGCCCTAGGATGCTAAAGTTCAACCCAAGGGACTTAAAGATCTTAACCGTCGATTCCGCGATAGAATGCTGTCTATAACATGCAGTACAACCTACGAAGTATATCATCTTAGCCCTTTGCGGCAAGCGTTCCTTAAGCCAAGCGAACCTCTTCTCATGAGGTTCGAGGTATGGATTGCGATTCTCCTTTACGCTTTTGCCGAAGCGAGCGTGAGGGGGCAACGGGCCCCTCCCTTCCTTAACGAGATGCTTCCTCATGTTAACGGCATGATTAGCGTGCCTTATCTCAAGGGGGCAATGTACTTCACACGACCTACACGTCGTACAAACCCAAGTTTCCCCTAATCCACGAGCGCCTTTGAACGCCTCGTTAAACCTCTTAAGCCAAAACCTAGGCCCTTCATATGCCTCATGCGTATAAGAAAGCGGACACACGGCGTTACACGTCCTACATCCGATGCAATAAAGCAATTCCTTAAAATCGTCCCTCTCTCGAACGGCCTTCCTTCCATCATCGATTAGGATTACGTATACGCGTGTGTTCGAACCTAGGCGTCGACGGCCGATCGAAAGGTCTTGCTCTACGCTTTGAAGATTTAATTCGGACGAAATGGCCTCGAAGCCAAATGAGCCCGTGCAACGGGCTTGAAAGAGAGCATCTTCTCGATTACGAACTATTTTCTCCAATCCGACCAAAAGGACTACGTGCGAAGCTTCGCTCAATCCTCTCGTAATATTCCTAGAGTGCTCCGTGAAGAACACCGTGCCGTCCTCAGCTGAGATGGCGCTAACGCCTAAGAGGACGACTTCGCCTTCCTTACCCTCCGTCGACCTTTCGCCATCCCAGCTGAACGGCGTGGATACAAACGACCTCCACTTAGCCTCAAACGTAACCCCCCTTAACATCTGCCAATAGGACCTCCTCCCTTTAGTTGGGATGAAGCCCTCGAACTCTCGATAATAGGCCTCATCTATTTCAAAGCCCTCTTGAATCAATAGCTCCCTTAGTTGCTCTACGGTATTCGATTTGTTTATTGAAACCTTCTTATGCTGGTCGCATATGCGCTTTAACACTTTTACAACATCTTTAGCATCATCAGCATGAATTAACTCAACTTCAGGATAACGTTCATGAAGGACATCCTTCAATCGTTGGATCAACAGATCCAAGCGTTCAATAGAGTACTTACGTATATCTCGTAACCTCGCCTTAATCTCCTCTAGGTTGAATTCAGAAGGCCTTTGACGAAAGGCGTAGAGGATTTGAGGCACCTTATACCCAACAGTCGGATTTAGGATTACGATTGGAATAGGCATCGTTAATCACCTCCTTTGCTTTGACAAATAATATACCGACGGACGCGTCTTAGCCTCCTCATAAAGGACGAACGCCCTCATGCTTCTCACGAGCTTCGAGACTTCGCCCTCCGGATCGTCAAGGTCCCCGAAGTGCCTCGCGTTTCCCACGCAAGTGTTTACGCACGTCGGGGTGACCTCAGGATCCTTCCCAGGGGTTTTGCCCGTTTCCTTCGCTTTATCGATCTTATGAACGCAAAAGGTGCACTTAGATACGATCCTTTCCTTTAAGATTTGACTCTTCGATCTAACCTCCGTTTTCAACAGGGATAATGATATCGGCAACTCTACCTTCTCCACATATACTCGAGAATCATAAGGACAAGCAATCATGCAAAGCCTGCATCCAATGCATTTATCATAATCAATTATAACTATTCCATCTTCACGCCTAATTGTAGCCTCAGTTGGACAAACATTCACACAAGCTGGCTCTTCACAATGCATACAAGGCATTGGAAGAAGAGTCCTTCTAACGTTAGGATACTCTCCATCTTCAAAATCTATTACTCTACCCCATGATATTCCTTGAAGGTAGTTCTCAACTTCGCATGCAACCGTACAAGTTAAGCAACCAAGACATTTATTAAGGTCTATTACCATCGCCCAATGCGTCATATTACCACTTTATGTGAACGTTATCCGTCCTCTAGACCCTATAAATCTTCACTTTCGCCAAATCACATGCGGATCCGCCGGCGTCTAAGATGTCGAGGTCGAGCTTTATGAAGTCGCTTACGTTCGGGACTAGCAGATCCTTAGCGTACGGAGTTGCCCATTGGCCAAGCTGTCCAACAAGTAAGGCAACGTCCGGCCTTTGGCCTCCCCTTACTATTACCTTGCCCTCCTTCCTTCCGAGTGGCGACTCTATGACGACGATGTCGCCGTGTTTAATCCCCCTTCTTTCGGCTGCCCTAGAGCTTACGACTATTCCTCCAAAGTCTAGGGCCCTCGCCGCAGCGGTAAGCATCCTCGGGTTTGATACGTTACCAGTCCAGGATAGGCAAGGGCTTCTGCTGGCGATAAGCCACATATCGTACTCCTCGGGATCAACCCCGTTTCTCCTATAATACTCATCTAATTCCTTAGAGAAATCCTTAGCACATGGTATAGCTTGATACTCCTTAAGCTGTTTATCCCACCAATGAATTCCTCGTTCATGAAGCCTATTCTTCAACTCCTCCCCAACTCTTTTAACCCTCTCTTGATATGGTATCTCAAACCTAAGGTCACTCTTCTTTAGAACATAATATAAGTACCTCTCAAGCTTGGGATAAGGCTTTAAATAAACACTATTCTTCTTAAACCAATCCATGCCGTATACTTCTTTACCGCCGCTTAACATTGCTGTAGCTGCCTTACATATTCTATCCCATATTTCCTCTGAAGTATGCTTTCTATCCTCATCCAACCTAAAGTCATAATTCTCACCTGATAATGGAATTCCAGTACCAGATCCTCTATTAATCCTAGAGTTAAACTCCTTTAACAAACCTAGCCTATCCATTAATTCAACTATTATATCAGTCATATCCATCGTATTATGTACTGGCTTAACGACAGGTTGCTTAAGGATGTAGCCATAATAATCCCATAAGCTAAACCAATGCTTAGAGAAAACCGAGCATAATTGATAACCTTCTAAATCGGTATGATCCGGTAGAATAAGGTCAGCATACCAACTCGTCTCATCTATGACGTAGGTGAAGTGTACGACGAACGGGAACTTCTTCATCACCCTTTCTACGAGCTCTGGATCCCATTGGGTTCTAACAGGGTTCGCCCTGTATATAATCCAAACGTCAGGTGGAGACGGCTTAGGCCAATTCTCAGGGGGCTCGTCCATGAACATCCAAGCTAAGGTGAAAGGGGCTATTCCGGTCGCCCACCCTCGGCTGCCAGCGAGGGGGATGAGCGCCGTAAGCGGCGCCCTAAACATGACCTTCGGAGGCCATTTGCCTCTCTCCGTCGGGTTTAAGTATTGGTTCATGAAGCCGTCCGGGCCTGGCTCAACGCTCATCCATCGAGTTTCATACGGAGGGTTTAACCTGCTCCCAGGGCCTATGGCTCCGCCAGGAACCTCCAACGCCCCGACGAGCATGAGCAACACGGTCCTAGCCCAACACGTTTCATACCCTCCTGGTCCATTGTTGACGGTCTTCCCAAGCTGTATGGCGACAGGCCTGTAGGGAAGTTCCTCACCATCGATTTCTATCGTAGCTCCTAAGCATGCATTCTTAAGGAATTCTTCGGTTACTTCCCTTATCGTACCTACTGGGATATCGCATATCTTCTCCGCAAATTCAGGAGAATAATCCTTTACAGCTTCAATAAGCAATTGAAAGCTAGTTTTACACTTAAAAGATTCATGCTCCCAAATTACACCATCAGGACCTACCTCTACTCCACTTACTTCATACTCCCCCTCTAAAGCAAGATCCTTAATCGATGGATCATCATAAACCTTCTGCTTATTATCTACTAAATCCCATATTAACGGCTTCTTCGTTTCCTTATCCCTTATATAATATCCATTTGGGCCTATTAAGTAAGGACTATTCGTCATCTTCTTTAAGAACTCTAAATCGCAAACCTCCTTCCAATTCTTCTCATGAAGGATAACATGTATCATGGAAAATAGGAAGATGGCATCAGTCTTCGGCTTAATGAAAATCACTTTATCTGCAAACGCTCCAGTGACGGAGAGATGTGGCTCCACATGAACCATTTTCAACCCTTGTTCTTTAGCTTGAGCTAACCTCCAAGCGCTAGCGCCATCCGAACTAACGTCGTTATGACCAAACGACAATAAGTACTTCGTCCTAGGGAGGTCAGCTACTACCATGAAAGCTCTATGCCAAAACTCTCCAAAAACATGCTCAGAATGATAACACTTAACGCCTTGACCCGTTCCTATCGTAAGATCTATCGGCCCCGTCCATCTAAACATCGTAGATAAGAAGACCGTTAGCAATCCGAAGTGGCCTTCTGGGGTTCCTGCCGCTCCTAGCGTTAAAGCTATCCTTGGATATCCATTTTCATCAATACCTCCCTTCTCCTTTACTCTTCGCAATTTATCAGCTAAAATATTTAAAGCCTCATCCCAACTTATCTCCTTCCACTTAGGATCTTCATTCCTTCCTTTATTCGAATTCGTCCTAAGTAGTGGCGACCTCACTCTATGAGGATTATATAGCTTTTCAATTAATCCATAAGCCTTTGAGCAAATCCTTCCACCAGATGGATGAAAAGGCGCTAAAGCATAATTTTGCTCAATACCAATGGCAATTCCATCTTCTACTTTCACTAAGATAGGATCAGGACCATTATAACATTGATAACAATAAGTAGGTATTAACTCCACATTATTTCGCCCGAATTCTAATTAACGTATCAACGGCAATCGCTCGATCAGGTCCAACTATAAGCGGGTTTATATCTAACTCGACTATCTCTGGATTCTCTTCGACCATCTTTGAAACTTTAAGAACAGTATCAACTAACAACTCCATGTTTATCGGTCTCATGTCCCTAAAGGCTCCTAGTATCTCCTTCCCTTTTAAGTACTTAATCATGCTATACACATCTGACTCCTTAATCGGTATCACTCTAAATTCCACATCCCTATAAACTTCTACATAAATGCCTCCGAATCCAAAGGAGATTAAATGATCGAATTGTTCATCAGCTATTGCTCCAATGAATATCTCTCTAGTTTCACGAGTAGAAACATCTTGGCTTGCTAAAATCCCATTAATGCTTACTCCCTCTTTATATCTTTTCGCATTACCTATGATCATATCTATTGCAACAACTGCTTCATCATCTGAAGTAACCCTTCTTATTGTGCCAGCATTAACAGCCGATCTTATCTCACGAGATATAACCTTTAAAAAAGTAGGATACCCTGGCCATTCGGCCATCTTTTTAAGGTCGCTTAAGTAATCCACACCACTTCTTCCCTCCTTATACTCAACCATTACCTCCTTAGGACAAGAGATGCCATACTCTTGAAGGACGCTTCTAGCCTCATACTCGCTAAGGATTTCCACACCTTTTAAAGAGAGATCCTGTAGAACCTTAGACTTCATTTTCATCCACCTTAAGCAGATGGCAAAAGCGCTAAAAACGCCCTAGCCGCTTCTCTTAAGTTATCGAGGACTGCTACGTTTTTAACGTTCTCAAGATACCTCCTAGTCCCCTCCTGTCTATCGCCAACCGGCACGACGATAACGGGCTTATCGTATTGCGGAGCGAGCTCCTTAATCGCCTCCGCGTGGCCGTACGCTCCGACAGGCCAAGCGCTATAATCGGCTATGTGAATCGAGAGGAGGACGCCGTCGACGTTTTTATCATCTAACACCGCCTTAAGGGCCGTTCTATGCATTCTCTCGGGGCCTCCCATTAGCCCGGGCCAAATGTCAACCGGATTTCCGATCGGAAGCCATGGAGGCGATAGCTCTTGTACGGCCTTCTTCGCCTCATCCGATAGTTCGGCTAACCTTAAGCCGAACTCCTCGAGTATATCTATCGCCATTACGCCAGCCGCTCCATGATGTGTTAACATCGCTATCTTATCCCCCTTCATCCTCGGGAGCTTGAGCAAGGCGTGGCTGACAGCTTGAAGCTCTGTATAATCCCTAACGCGTTGGGCTTCCGCTTGCCTTAGAACTCCTTCGAATACTTTATCCTCCACCGCTAGCGATCCAGTGTGAGACATCACGGCCTCCCTGCCGGCCTTCGTCTCCCCGGCCTTCATAACTATGACGTCCTTCCCCCTTGCCTTCGCTCCCTTAATCGCCTCAAGGAAGGCTTTGCCTCTGCCCGGCCTAAGGCCTTCTAAGTGGACGAATATCTGCTTTATCTTCGGATCCTCAGCGTAATACCTTATTATGTCCACGTGATCTACGTCGCAAATCCCTCCTACGTCGACTATCTTACCGTACTTAAGCCTCGGGAATCCGGCGAAGAAAAGCCCCGTTTGACACATAACGCCGATTGGCTCGTAATCCCTTTTCTCGATCGGGATGAACGAAGTCGTGAAGTTATCGAAGAAGTTATGAGTTCCTAACGTGTTCGGACCTAATATCCTCATTTCGGCTCGTTTAGCTGTTTCCACTATCTCGTCTTGAAACTTCTTACCCTCCCCTCCGACCTCTGCGAAACCTTGGCTTACGACGATGACGGACTTTATCCCCTTCTCTGCACAAGCCTTCACAACGCTAGGTACGATATGTCTCGGAATGGCTATCAAGGCGAGATCTACGTCCGCCTTTATATCCCTAACGTCCTTATAGCACTTCCTGCCTAGGACTTCATCATACCTAGGGTTCACAGGGTAGATTTCGCCCTTATAACCGAACCATATCATGTTCTCCATGACGTTAAACGATCCAGGCCCCGTCCTCGTTGTAGCGCCTATTACGGCCACAGACTTCGGGTTGAAGAACGGCTCCAACTCCTCATGAATTCCAGCCATAGGTATCGCCTACGTGAGGTTGAAAACCTTTAAAAGGCTTACGCGTAAGCAGTTCTAACACCCTGGTCATCCATATTTCTAAGCCTATTACAATTCATCTTACGGTTAAAAACGTAAGCTCTCTCGTCTGGTTTCAGCAGGCAATGCTCGCTTGTAGCGAAGCCCGCTTCACGTCGACGTTAAAAGGCTGAAAGAGGGAAAAGCATCTATAGCTTGATGAAGGGCGAAGGGTTCAAGCTTAGCAGGAGCTCCTGAGAAGTCAAGGGAATTGATTTGAGGCTTGACGTCGTCTTTGCAGCTGTCGTCGATCGCTAGCTAAGCTTTCGATTGCCCTCGCGAGGTTACAAAAGACTTCGACGAGAAAGGACTCTCTAAAGACAAACCAAACATCAAAGAATAAATTAAGTTACAAAAGACTTCGACGAGAAAGCCTACGGTTTCAACCGTAGGATGAATTGTTAAAATGTTTAAGTTCGGGCTTTGTGAACCATCCCTCCCTATCGAAAGGGAAAGGTTCTTAAGGTTAAAACTCAATTTAATCGACGAAATCTCTTAGAAATGAAGTTATGATTATATACTTAAGCTTTTAACAATTCTTTAAATTGAAGTGCTGCATTCCACATAGTTATAGCAATAATAAAACCAGTTTTAGTTTGATAACTTAAAAATTAACTAATGTTTTATAGGAGCTAGTAGCAATGCTAACCTCACGATGAAGTAAGCCCCAAAGGCAAGTAGGATCAAACCGCAAGCTTTCGTGATCGCTGATAAGCCCCTTCTTCCTAAGGCCTTCCTTCCTTTGGCAACAAAAGCTGAGATCGTTGAGCACCACATTACGTCTAATGGACAATGAGCTGATAGAAGGACTATGAGCCCCAAAGATCCTAATGGTGACACTAAAGATATCAACAACGGAGCAAGGGCTATCCACCAAGCGATGAAGAGCGGGTTTAAAGCTGTAGTAATCACGCCGCCGACGAAGGGGTTGCATACGATAACCTTGTTAGACGACGTCTTAATTAAGATCGAAGAGAGCCCTAAGTAGATGAGAATGAGTGCGCCTAATGCGCTCATGATCACGTCCACCAAATGATGCTTTAATAGCTCGCCGAGGCCGAGCCAAAGGGCGATGATCAAAGGGGCCTCCACCACCACGTGGCCTAAGCTAACTAACGGACCCGCTTTGAAGCCGAATTTGCTCGACGTAGCTATAGTCATCGCGAACATGGGGCCTGGCGAGAGCACGCCTGATAACGACGCCGTCGCTATGGTGAGGAAGGCGATAGGATCAAAATGCCCCGACATCTTCAGCCCTTAAAGCTACTAGTGCTCATTTATTTGTTTCGCAAGCGGCGAGGGATTAAACGGGAAAGGTCGTTTACTAGCTTTAGTCGTTTTACGTGAATGTAATCTTCATCGGTTTCGGCCTAGGGATTCCCGCCTTTAGGCATAAAAGCGCTGAAGCTCTAAGAGGATAGCTAAGGCTTAAGCTAATCCTACCTCCTTCGTTAGATCTTCTAACTTGACCGTCCGCTGCTCCCTCTTCCTCATGTCCCTTAAGACGACTTCGCCGCTCCTCAGTTCATCAGGGGCTATGAGAACGGCGTAAACAAGCCCCCTTCTATCCGCATCTTGAAGGGCTCGGCTAACGCTCCTCCCGAGGATCTCCACTTCCACCCGAGCTCCAGCTTCTCTCAGAGCTGACGCCACCTTGAAGGCCAAGGCCTTCAACCCTTCATCGATCGGGACGACGGCTACGCTCAGCCTTTCTTTAACCATCGGGAGGATCCCTTGCTTCCTCATGGCCAACACGATTCGATCGATGCCGTGAGCCACCCCGACGGCCGGCGTAGGCTCCCCTCCGAACAGCTCGATTAACCTATCGTAACGACCTCCTCCGCCTAAGGCGACGTTTAACTCGGGGACGAAGGGCTCGAATATCATCCCGGTGTAATACTCGAGGCCTCTCGCAAATCCTGCTTCAACGAATACGTTTAACTTAAGCCCGCTTTCACTCGCTAAGTTGAGTACGTCCATCAAGTTATCAAGAGCCAAAAGGGCGGCGTCATAGCCCTTAAGGAGCGCCTTAAAGGGCTTTAGCGCGTCAAGCGGTCGATCCCCACGGGCTTCAAAAGCCCCCTTTAGGGCCTCTACGCAACGCTCGGAAACGCCTAAGCTTTTAACGAATTCTAACGCCTTAACGTAATCCTTCTTATCCAACAATTGCATTACATAGTTTTGTTCTACCTCCTTAATGCCCTCTTGCTCCAATATGCCCCTTAAGATTCCAACGTGTCCTACTTTGAATTGATAACCTCGAATTCTAAGCCTTCTTAATAGCTCATCCGTAAGAGCTAATACCTCCATATCAGCCTCAGGCTCTTTAGAACCTATCAACTCATAATTAGATTGCCAAAACTCACGATATCGCCCTAATTGAGGCTCATCATAACGGTATAAGCTCCCTATGCAAAACAATCGCAATGGCTTTGGTTTATTCCTTAACGTAGCGACAACTAACCTTGCTATAGAAGCTGTGAACTCAGGACGAAGCGCTACCTTCCTCCTCCCTAAATCAATGAAGGCATACATTCGCTTTCGTATTTCCTCGCCAACCTTCGCTGAAAGAAGCTCATAACTTTCGACAACCGGCGTAATCACCTCCTCATAACCATATGATTCAGCTAGATCACGAGCTACCCCTTCCACATAACGCATTGCCCTAGCTTCATCTGGTAATAAGTCCCTCATCCCTCGAACAGTCTTAAACTTAACCATTTCATTCAACCTCTACTTCGCTTAACATAAGCTCTGATAATGAATAATACACGACCTCGCCCCTTCGATTGACGACGGCCAATATCAACTTCTTCTTCAAGCTTTGCGAATGTCGAAGAGCTTTGATCAACTTCTCTATTGGAATAGGCTTTCCCTCCAATATCCCGAGGACTATGTACTTAGCCGCCTCCTTTCCATATTCGCCTCGTTCGTACATGCGGAAGTCCAAGCCAAGCCCGAAGCCCTCTCGAACGGCATAACCTCTGCTCCTTAGATCCCGATAGATCAAATACTTCGTCCAAACGTCTTCGTCAAGAGGTCGAAGGCGCTGAAGCAATTCCTCGAAGCTTACGCTCTCGCCCTCGTCATTAACTAGCTCGATCGACCTTTTATCCAATAAGTAAAGGGCTTCGTAAGGCGCTAGCTTTAACAAGCCGCCCTCCTTAACGCCATAACCACGCGAATGTAAGCTTTCAACATCCTCGGGTTGAATTACGGCCGCTCCTCCTTCCGTTAACGAGGCCTTCGCCTTCGCCTCCTCAGGTTTAGCTTCGCCTTTCTCGACCTTCGAGGACAACTTAGGTGAGAAAAAGGAATACGGTTTATATATAGGTATTAAGGGGCCCTCCTGTATTCGGCCAGAAATCTGCGAGCCTTTCTTTCTCGTAATAAGCCCTCTTCACCCTGGTGTTTGAGTGAATCATATCGGCTACGCGCTCAGCAAGTTCGTAAGCCGCAACCGCGAA
>WUQV01000298.1 GCA_009889585.1 Candidatus Bathyarchaeota archaeon
CATTTCATAGGTAAATACGATCAATCCAACCATGGCGACGGCTATGTTAACCGATACTATGAGCGGCTCCGTATAAGCTGTTAATATCATGAAGAACCAGCCGACTGCGAACGTTATAGCTCCAAGTATGGATAGGATAGGGATGCCCACCACCTTCCTTTGAAGTACGCACTGTCCGAACAAATCGCTCCTAACGTACGGCAACAGCATAGCAGCCAATCCCACGGGCCATACGAAGAAGAGGCAGCTGAAGTCTAGGTAAGCTACTATCGACGTTGCAAGTTCGAACCCCATCGTGTCGCCTAGCGTTATAAACGCACCTATGAAGGCGACTATTGCGATCAAGTGGTTCGCCCAAGTTGGGCTTCCAGCTGCAGTCACGTTCGCAAAGCGCTCAGGTAACATCCTATCGAATGCCATCGAGAAGAAGCCCCTAACCCCGGCCACCCATATTATCATGTTGGTGTTCAAGAACCATAGGAAGTAACCTAACCCAAGTACGATCGCCACTATTGGATTCCTGAATAGTATCGATGCGAAGAAAGGCACGGAAGGATCTGGCGCAGGTCCAGCTAGAAGCCCCTCCAGCGTATCCTTATAATTCATCTGCAAGTAGGAGTAGCTTTCTAAGAACCTGATCGGGTATACGGTGGTGATTAAAGCAGCCGTGGCAACGTATAGGAATATTATGGCTAACATCCCTAGCAAGAAGCCCCTGAAGTATCCCTTCTTCGGCACCTTGACTTCGCTCCCTACGAAAGTTGGGCATTCAAAGCCAGTGTAAGCCCATATCGTCCAAACGAACATCCCGTAAACCGCAGCCCAAAGAGGCATAATCTCCATTGGTACGTCTATTTCGACGCCCATTGCCTTGCCTTCTAAAGCTAGCTTAGTCATCTCATCCGTGCTGACCTTGAATATCGCGTCCCAAGAGGCGACTCCGCCGCCAGGCCCGCTCATCAGTAGGCCGAATATCACGGCGAGGGTTATCAGGAACGGTATCACCGTCACGACCCTTATGACCCATTTAAACGCCCTCATGCCGATCATGTTGAAGAGCCAGGTGAAGGCGAGTATCACAAGAGCTACGATCAACTGGTTCGTAGGTACAACTAACGCCCCTCCGATGCCAAGTAAAGTTGGGTCGCCAGTTATGTAACCAGCTGCCACCACGGAGCCCGCGAGGGCTTTGATGGAGATGAAAGCTAAGAGTCCGCATGCAAGCGCCGAGCCCCCTCCGATTATGAACAACCAGAACGGCAAGTACCCTAAGATGGGATGAACGACTCGAGAGCTTAAGACGTAAAGGCTGCTCGACCTCGGGAACGAGGCTGAGAGGACCGCGAAGAGCGCTACCAGTGGTATCCACATCAAGCCCGCCAATATGAACCCGAGGGTTATGTCACCACCTGGGTTCGCCCCTAACAGCTTCACGGAATAATACGTCATGCCGGATGCCGCAGGCGTGGCCAGCGCCCATATCGTAACGTCGTACCATTCTAGCTCTCTAACGAGCCCTGACGCCCTTCTAACGAAGATTTCTTCCGACACGGGAGGGGATATACGAACACGGTATTTAAACTTTGCTGTTGATTTCAAGCAACCTTTATGATGTTACTAACCCTATAACTCTTTGTTATATCACAGGAGTCAGCGTAGCACATTTTGTCTGCACATCACTATGATTAGCGAAGGAGCCAAGGACGCCACAGCATCTCTAGCTCCCTGCTTAATATAAAAGCAAACTTATCTAAATGAATATGGATTAGCACTAGCTATCAATGACTCTTTAAAATCCTTACCCATTAAACGGTAGCACTTAAGAAAGAACCCTCATAAATTTTTGGTTAAGATTAGATAGAGATTTAGTCTTCAAAATCATCATTAGTTTCTTTTGGCCTTCGAATTTAAACTTGCGCTCAGCTATCACTTCAGCCCTTAAGCCCTTGCTCTCGAATGCTCGTAAGGTCTTATCTACGTCTGAAAGCGATGATCGAACTAAAAGTATCTTCCCTCCTTCCTTTAAGTAATTCGACGCTTCATCAATAAAGCGATCGATGATCTCCCTTCCAGAGAGGCCTCCGATCCATGATAACTCTACCAACGTACGCCCTTCGTCGGGCTCTTGAAGGCAAGTAATGGCGTTGAAGATTATTAGGTCGAACGACTCCCTCGGTCGAATCGAATTAAAGAGATCCAAAAGGATGAAGTCCATCTTACTTAACGTGCCGTTAAGCTCGGCGTTCCTTCTAGCGCAACGGATGGCATAAGGATTTATATCGACAGCGACGACTTTGACGTCTTCAGCCATCTTAGCGGCTAAGATGCCAAGAATTCGCTTGTTTGCCATGCACTTCTCTTTTTCCATGACCGCCTTAATGTTTGTAATAGCGAGCTTATATAGTGAGGACTATGGGCTGACGAAAGAAGATAAAGGCATCGTTACTTGGAAAGCTCAGGCCTTTAATCCCATCTGGAAAGATTATAAGCCGGATTTCTCATATCGTAATGCTGAATGGGCTTAACTGAGATTTCGATAATCGTTCATGGCCCGAAGGGAAGTAAGAAAGTTCGCCTTATCGTCGATACGGGATCGACTTATACGTGGATAGATGGGAATTTGTTAAAGGAAATGGGCATAAGCCCGATAGGCGTGGGGAAGTTTAAGACGATTGATAAGAGGATAATTGAGCGCTACATTGCTGATGTCTTAATAGAGTATGATGGTTCTAATCGATATTGTCCAGTGGCTTTTGCTGAAGAGGGGGATGCGAACGTTTTAGGCGTAACTGCTATGGAGATTATTGGCTTAGAGGTGGATCCCATTACGCATGAGGTAAGGCACATTGCTGCGTATATATCTTATGCCGTAAGCTAGCTTAATGATGGTGATGGAGTTGAGCGTCGAAGGACGGAAGAGAGTTAGGGAGGAGGTTGTGAATTGGCTGGATGGAGCCTTCGTAGACCTAGAGGAGGCGAGGTCTGCGTTAGCAGGGGGCAGGAACAATTGGGCCGTTGTCGGATAGTTAATATTTTATTACTATCCGTTCCACCTCAGCTTTAAAAGCCTCATGGATGGCATTCGGGGTCAACGGGAAATCCCCACATCTTGGCTCGAACCTCCTCGGCCTCTTAGACGGGAGCCTTATTCGAGCTTTTGGACATCCCATCCGCATCCTGCCCGTTCGGCGCTTCCGTCTCGCCACATATGGGCGATTGACCAGCTCATCGGCGTCATATAAAGTTAATTATTCAGGAACTGGCTAAACACCCTAACGCAGGCCTTGGGAACACATAGATAAGAGCGTCTCGGAGAGGCTCGTAAACGTCGCCGAAAGGGTCGTCACAATCATTAAAGGGAAGGTGTTAGGAAGTGAGGCCTGAAATCGATAGGTTGCCGCCCATGGTTAAGGAGGCCGTCCTAAGCCTCTTGGCCAAGGCGGAAGATGCCCTTGGAAGCGGGTGCCAGATATATCTCTTCGGTAGCTATGCTAAGGGGGATTGGCTTGACGATAGCGACTTAGACTTGATCGTTGTCTCCGAGAGGTTTGAGGGGCTGGACTTAGGGAGGCGCTACTTAATGGTCGAGTCGTTGCTGCCGGAGGGCCTATCGTTAGAGGTCCTAACGTACACTCCGAAGGAGTTCAAGAGGGCCCTTAAGATAAGCCTAATAATTCAGGATGCTATGGAGTATTGGATAAGGTTAAGATGAGGTAATGCAAATCGACCGTGAGGGAGGCCTTAACCGTTAGAGGTTAACGTGTACTGCTAAAGGCTTCGGCTTTGCTGCAAGAGGATAACCTTTAAGTGGATGGAATGCAGGTTTAGATGCGAAGGCTCCATGGCAGCGGAATACGTGCCGTTAAAGGTATCCCGGCTGTTCGGTGAGCCTAATAGGAGGGCCTTAGGCCTTAACATCATCTTAGAAAACAAGCCTGGCGCGCTCGCCAAAGTCGCTAACGTGCTCGGCGCTTCGAAGTTCAACATAATCGGCCTCGACGTCTCGTTGATGAGGCCTACGGACGAGGTCGCCCACGTCTTCGTGGCCGTCGACGTGACCGAGTCTGAGGCCCGAGTCGACGATGTCGTCACGTTGTTGAAGGATATCCCCGTCGTGAGGGCCATCGAGACCGTCAAGCCCGCATGGCGGCATTTAGTCGCGGACGAAAGGCACTTCCCGTTGCTTATCGAGGAGGGACGTGCGATACTCATCCCTGTATCGCTCATGAGGAGCCTCATTTCGACCGTTAAGGACAGGCTCGGAGGGCCAGCCTCAGGGGCTATGAGGTGGTTACAAGGGCTGGGGCTCGGGGAGGCGTTGTACCTTTTGTTTAGCGAGCATGGCGCGAGCAAGCTGGAGGACTTCGCCAAGCTCCTCTCCGTTTACCTTAAGGCGCTCGGTTGGTGCATCGTCAAGCGCATAGACGTAGGAGATGATTACGTAAGGATCAGCGTTGAGAGGTATTGGGAGTGCGAGGTCAGCTCGCCGTCAACAATGAGCGAGGGGCATATGATGCGAGGCATGTTATACTGTTTGTTCAAGGGGCTGTTAGGGCCTTTGACGCGCGTCGAGGAAAGCCTTTGCGTAGCGAAGGGCGACGACTACTGTGAATTTGAGGTTCATACATCCTTAGCTTAGGAAACCACCGACTTCAGCCGGAGATGGATGAGCTAAGGCTCAAGTGAAAGCTTAAGCCTTAGCTTCTTCATTTAACGAAGTAATATGGCCAATATGATAGTTACCCACATCGGCAACAATATGCTTAACATTAAGCCTATCGTCCAACGAAAGTTTCTATCGATTTTATCACCTAACTCTTTTCTTAAGCTTTTAATATCATCGCTAAATTCCTTCCTTAAGCCCTCAATCTTATCGCTGAACTCCTTCCTTAAGCCTTCAACCTTATCACTAAAATCCTTACGTAATTCGCCGAAATCCTTCCTAAGCTCCACTACCTCCGTCTCCAAATGGTTTAAGCGCTTGTCCATTTGCTCAAGGATCCCTTCAATTCGAGCCATTCGTTCCTCGATCGAGTCCGTCAAATCCGTGACCCCGTCTACTCCCGACGCCGGAGCCAGCATTTTACAGGAAAAGGCCACGGCGCTTATTAATTTTCTGACAGCCCATTAAGGCTAATTAATTTCGCGTTAGAGCCATGAGGAGGTAGCTTACAAAAAGTTAGCCAGAAAGCCCCTAACTTTAGTTAGGGGATGAATGGCGTAAAGCTTAAATTCGATTCACTCCTCTCCTTCATCCCGTCGGAACCTGAGGGGGACGGCCTGCCGTTAAGGCGGAGACAGGACGACGCACCCTTTGAGGGTGCCGATAATCCCAAGCCCGTTGAAAGGCTGGGCGAACGGGCTTGGCGACAAGCCCCAAGGGCTCGGCCTAGAGGGTAGGGATAACGGGCTGATGGCACAGCCCTTGCTTCGAAGGCATCGATCGATGCCAGAAGCGGGAATCTCCCGACTTCAGCCGTGGAGAGTGTCAAAGCGCTTAAAGGCTTCTTAAGGCTCGTCGTCGATGGATGTTGAAGCGTTCGTTAAAGAGCTTGGCGATCCCTGGTGCCTTGAGGAACACGTTGCGACATCTTCTCACGATGCGACTTCCCCTTACGAATGATTGCGGGCCCTTTAATGTGAAGCTTACGAGGTTCTAGCGTTCGGCCGAGGCTTTACGTCATCATCGTTTCTTTCGCGCTATTAGAAGGTTTATATGTGCGCAATAGAAGCTATTGTACACGGTGATTTAAGTGTCCCTCGAGGCTGTTACGACGAGGCTTCCCAAGGAAATGTTATCCGAAATCGAGAGGCTAGCTCAAAGGGAAAAAGTCGATCGTTCTGAGCTGATTAGGCGCTTATTGGATTTTGCGCTTAAACAAAAAAGGGTTGAAGAAGCCGTCCAAGCCTATCAAGATGGTAGAGTTACCCTTTGGAAGGCCGCTGAGATGGCTGGAGTATCCCTTCGAAGGATGATGGAGATCGTTAAGGAGAAGAAGATACCTGTGTCTTATACGTTAGATGATCTCAAGCGCGACTTAGATTATGTTCGACGAAGGATTAATAGTGAGCAATAGTAGCCCGCTGATTTGGTTGGCTAAAATCGGCAGGCTAACGCTCCTGAAGGACCTCTTCGGAGAAGTTGTCATCCCGAGGAGAGTATACGTCGAAACTGCTTTGGAGAGGAAATTCGCAGACTCTGTTTTGATTGAAGAAGCCATGAAAGAGGGGTGGATAAGGGTTTCAGAGGAGGAGGTGAGTAATGCTCAGATATTGGCGGAGGTTTCAGGCGTACACCTAGGCGAGGCTGAGGCCATTCTTTTAGCTCGAAAACTAGGAGTTGAATTAATAGCAGATGAAAGGGAGGCGTCCGTGATCGCTCAAATGTTCGGCGTTAGGCCGATAGGTACGATAGCCGTTCTATTGCTCGCCTTAGCTAAGGGTCGATTAACCATCAGCGAGTTTAAGGAGTGCTTAGACCGCTTAATGGCCTTCGGCTTTTGGCTCTCTATAGACGTGTATAACAAAGCGTTAGAGGAGGCTCGATCTATAGCGAAGGATAAGTAGATGCTTTTGCGCTTTTGAATTACACAATCATTCCTTAAGATGCGTTGAGAGGGGCCTTCCGACGGTTAACGCCTTCGTAACGCTTTATGATGAGGAAACAGGGTTGCCTCTCGCCGTCATGGACGGAGCCGTTTTAACAGGCCTTCGAACGGAGGCGGCGACCGCCGTCTCCGTCAAACACATGGCTCCTGAGTATGTGAATAAGGTCGCTATGATAGGGGCAGGCTTTCAAGCGAATTACCAAGTGAGGGCCGTGGCAGCCGTTAAGCCGTTTAAGGAGTTAGCTATTCACGATAAGGTGTTCGAAAAGGCCGTTAA
>WUQV01000299.1 GCA_009889585.1 Candidatus Bathyarchaeota archaeon
CTAACGGCCTATCACCCGTCGGAGCCTGAGGGAAGTGCGGCTTGCCGTTAGGGCGGAGACAAGATCCGCGCCCTTTGAGGGCGCCGATAGACGCTCTTCCAAGTGAAGAGCGTGCTAACGGGGTGGTGGCACACCCTTCGCTTCGAAGGTGTGAGCCATGAAGGACGAGGCAAATACCGATGAGTCGCTGAGCGATGAAGCATCACCAGAAGCGAGAATCTCCCGACTTTAGTCGTGGAGAGTGTCAAAGAGAAACTACCTCCCAAACCGACGCGCCCTCCTTTGATACGTTCGAACGGCGCGTAAGAAATCTATCTTACGTATCTCAGGCCAATATACGTCTAGGAAAACGAGTTCGCTATATGCCGATTGCCACAATAGGAATCCGCTAAGCCTCTCTTCGCCAGAAGTCCTTATGATGAAGTCAGGATCCTGTTTAGGTAAGTGCGCCGTATATAAGTAACGTTCAAAGAGGCATTCATCTATTTCGTTTAAATCTATTTCGCCTTTCTTCACAGATTCCGCTATTCTTTTAGTTGCATCTACTATCTCAGCCCTACCTCCATAAGCCACTGCTACATTTAAAAAGCACCCTTCATACCCCTCAGTAGCCCTTTCTATCTCCTTCATCAAGCTTTGGATGCGCTCAGGAAGCAACCCCAGCCTTCCGACGAATTTCACACGTGCCTTCCTTTCATGAATGCTTTTGTCATTAAGCAATTGAGAGAGCTTCTCCTCTAAAATCTTCATTATCTCTTCGATCTCCCTTTTCGAACGCCTAAAGTTCTCAAGGGAGAATACATAAAGCGTAACCGACTTAATGCCAAGTTCATCGCACCATTTTAACATCTCTTCAACCTTCTCAGCCCCACGTCTATGGCCAATCCACGGCTCCAACGAGCGCTTAAGCGCCCACCTCCTATTCCCATCGAGGATTAAAGCTACATGCTCCGGCTTGACGCCATCCTTCACCTGACGCCAAAGCCACCTTTCGTAAAGCTTATAAATCCCAAGGACCTTGAGTAGCTCCCTTAACATACACTAAATCAGTAAGGTTCATGATGTTTATATGTTTAACCATTAAAATCGATGGCTAGGTTTACGCCCTTTACGATTAAAGTCGGATCATCTGGTGGCTAACCTGCTAAGCGTAGTTCATCATCTCAGAGTTAAGAGCTACGTCAAAGCAGCCGCTGCGCTCGATAGAAGGCTCAGCGCGGGTTTACAAGTTAGCACTCTCTCGTACGAGTGAAAACTTTAAAAAGCGAGCTCAACCGGAGATGAGCGAATGAGAAAGGAAGCGAGGGATCGGCTGGCTTAGGGAAGGGCTGACCTAAAAACGGTTGAAGACCGCTTTAAAACTTCCAACTATATGCTACAGCGCTTCAACACAACTGCTGTTAGGAGGCTCGATGACGTTCGAGGCAAGTTCACGTGGAGACGACGACGTTCTCGACGATGAGCGATGGGCATCTAACGTTCACGAACCATTTTGGATCCCCGCCGATAGCCGTAACCGACCTCAAGGCTTCGTGGAAGTTCCCAGCGACCGTGCAAGGCCTTAACGGATAAGCCACCCCTCCATCCTTCACCCTAAAAGCGTTCGTTGCGGTTACGGAGAAATCTCCTGTAATGACGTTGGAGTGCCACGCCCCCATCAGCTCGCCCTTAACAAGCACGCCGTCCTTTACCTCGCTTATCAGGTCGTCCAAGCTCCCCCTTCCAGGCGTTAACAGCAAGTTCGAAGGCCTTACGGTAGGCGGATTGGCGTAAGGAGGCGCCCCTAAGAACTTCCACCTGCTCGCGTTCCCCGTGCTCTCGCGATCCTCACGCTTAGCCGAGTAGTTGTCGTAAATGAAGCCCTTTAGGATCCCTTTCTCGATCACGGAGGTTCTCTGCCTTGGGACGCCCTCGTCGTCTGCTTTGCTCGTAAATATGCCGTCCGGCATTATCCCATCATCTACGACCGATACGCCCTCGTAAGCTATCTGTTCGCCGATCCTCCCCTTGTATGCGGAGCGATCCTCTTGGACGTTTAAAGCGGATATCGATGAAGCGAGGATCACGGAAGATAGCTCGCCCCAGCTCCTATTTTCAAAGATGACTGTGCCTACGTGCTTCCCTTGTAACGGCTTCCTGCCGAGACATTCGACGGCTCTTTGGGATGCGTTTACGGCGATCCCTTGAAGGTTCTCGGTGAAAGTCCTAGAGATGATGAGGTCGCTTCCGGATGTTTCGTCGGTTCCCGACTTCGCCTTAACGTACACGAACGCGAGAAAGGCCGTCCCCCTATCCGAAGCCTCGACGCCTCTCGTGTTCACGACACCAGCATAAACCGATAGTGCTCTTACACCCGCAACGGTGTACGTAACCCTTCTATCGAAGTCCCCTGCTGCGGCGCAACAATCGGCGCAAAGCTTAAGCATCCCCTCGGCTTCTAAGCCCTGGATCCTCTCATCGAAAATCCCGCCTTGGCCTAAGGGCTCCTTCGGCTCGGGGAGGGATGCCCATTTCGGATCTGGGGGCCTAACCTTGGCTATCTTGACGGCCTCCTCGACGGCTTTAAGCACGTCCTTTTCTTCAAGGCTTGAGGTGCTCGAAAACCCCACGGCTTTCCTTACTATGGCCCTTACGCCGACGCCAGCCCTCATCCCTCCCTTTACCATCGGAATCCCCCTCCTCTTGATCCAAGGCTCGGCTACGCGGGCGAGAGCGCCCATGACGCCCTTTAATACACCGCCCCTTGAGGCGAATATCCCGCCTACGAGCTTAACGTCTACGAAGTTCTCCGTGTAAAGGAAGGCCTCCGCTTCCTCGGCGCCGAGCCTTTTTGCGTGCTCCACCGCCTTCTTCCCAACATCTAGGAGCATCTCCATCATTTTGCGCCTCCGAAAAGGACGTTCCTGATCCTTATGTGCGGCCCTCCGTCCCCAACGAAAGCCCTTTGATCCCATTTTCCGCATCCTCCAAACGGGCCGCTTCGGATCTCTATATCGTCGCAGATAGCCTCGACGTTCTTAAGGAGCTCAAGTATGTTGCCGGTTAAGGCCACATCCCTGAGGGGGTACTTGAGCTCGCCTTCCTCGACCCAATACCCCCTTACGGCTTTAAATAGGAAGTCGCCGGTGAACTCTGTTTGTCCTCCCGCACTATCGATCGCGTAGATCCCCCGCTTGAGATCCTTAAGCGCTTCATCAAGCTTCCAATCCCCTGCCTTAAAGTAGGTGTTCCTCATCCTCACGATGGGTTCGAAGGAGTAGTCTTGGCTCCTCGCGTTCCCCGTAGGGCTCATCTTAAGCCTATGGGCGGTTTCCCTGCTATGCAAGTAGGAGCTCAGGATCCCGTCTTTTAGGATCTCAACCCGACTACACGGCACTCCCTCGTCATCGAACGGTATCCAGTACCCTCCTTCCTTTGGCACACCTTCATCGATTATGGTCACTATATCGGCTCCAAGCTTTTGGCCCATCCTTCCGGTTAACGGGGAAGCACCCATGGCGACGAAGTCGGCTTCAGATAGGTGCCCGAACGACTCGTGGGCTAAAATGCCAGCAAGATCAGAGTTTATTAGAGCGTCGAACCTTCCTGCTGGCGCTGGCTTAGCTTCGAGCTTCTCAACGGCCCAATCGGCGGCGTTCTCAGCCATCTTCTCAGGCGTATGCCCCTCTTCTTCAAAAGCGCTCAGCCCGAAGCTTCCGCCGTAGCCATCCCTAGCGTCAACTATGACGTCGCCCCTCTTGGCTACGCAAGAAACCCCCAAGCCTACGAGGATGGGCTCGTAGAAGGCCCTAGCCCCCTCGCTATTAGCGTAATAGATCGTCCCGTGGTATTCGCCGAACCTGCTTCTGACGTTCGCTATGCGCTCGTCCCTTCCCATGGCAACTTCGCATTGCCTAACGCACATGTCCTTCTTCTCATCCAGCGCAACCTCCCTCGGATGTTTGTTAACGCTTATGGATCTTCCCCCTTCCACCGCCTTCGCGTAAGCGAGCATGGGCTTTATAAGAGCCCTCTTAGCCGATGCCTTGGCGATCTTCACGGCGGCCTCAACGGTCTTAAGGACGTTCTCCTCGTCCAAGATGTTCGAGAATGAGAAACCACTCCCCTTTCCGTAGAAGACCCTAACGCCGATCCCCACGTTATGGGCTTCCGAAACCGTCCTTACCTCCTTATTTACGGTCTCTATTTCCCCTGTAACGGTATCTTCGCCCTTCACCTCAACGAACCTAGCGCCTAGCTTAAGCGCGTACTTGATCGCCTTCTCCATCAAGTCCTCGATCTGCATATCCATGCTTGTCACGCTCAACCCACGCTTAGTAGACGCTTGCTTTTGGCCTATAAGCTGCAAATTTCAGACGGGCTTCCAGCAAATCCTTGTACGTATTGATAGTTACACGATTTCCCGTGCGCTTTACGCAACGTAATTTGCGTTCCTTTGCTAACTTTGGTAATACGAGCACCTCAAGGTCGCTAACTTGCGGGAAGTATTCCGCAATAATCGATTTCTTAAATACGTAATGGCCAGCGTTCACCCAATGATCCAAAATCGGTTTTTGAACGAAATCGGCTACGAAGGGATTTGATTCTTCAACTGGGCCAAATGGGGATGGTCGAGCAAGCAAAATGCTTGCCCCTGCGTCGCTTACAAAGTACAAGGATTCCGAATTAGCATCCACTAAATAATCAACGTTCATTATGTAAACGCTGTCGGCTTGAATAAAATCCAAGGCATTACGGATGGCTCCTCCAGTACCCAATTGCGTTTCTTCAATCGCCAGTTTAACAGGAAAACGCTCAACGTAATCGCCCAACAAATGCAGGCACTCGTCGACGTCAAAGGCATTGATTGTAACTATTATATGCTCAAACCCATGCTTTTCCAACGATTTAAGTTGCCATTCTAGGATCGTTTCGCCATTCAATGTGAGGAACGGTTTAGGCTCAAACGTATGAGGCTTCAAGCGCTCTGCCTTCCCACCAGCTAATATCAAAGCTTGCTTCATTTCTGTTACTAGGCATTCCTTCTTATGGAATTTAAAACTTTCCCTCGATGAGTTTCGAGCACTCCTAACGGATTCAGAACGATTCATATTCTTCCTCATCTAACCCATATAACTTGAAGCCAAAACGCTCATCCTTGTTCATGACCGAGCTCGCATGAGGCTCTAAGCCTCGCTGAGGATAGTTGGTTAGCTCATTATCGCGCGCTTAACATCGCTTAAATGGTTCGTACTTACGACGGCTCCGAGCTCAGCCTTATATTGGAGCTCCAATCGACGGGACGTGCCGATGGCTAAGGTGAGGAAGATGGACGGAAGGCTAGTAAACTTCAACCCGAGCAGGATCAAGGATGCCGTCCATGGGCCTTCGTAGCCGTAGACCTCGAGGATGGAGGAAGGGCCGAACGCGTAACGGAGGAGTCGTCAAGCGCCTCGGGGCTAAGTTCGAGGGGAGGATCCAATCGATCGAGGATATCCAGGGTACGGTCGTAGAAGCCCTTAGGGCGAGCAGTTACGACAAGGTGGCTGACGAGTACTAGGCCTACGGGGAGAAGAAGCGCGAGATAAGGAGGCTTGAGGAGGAGCTCGCATAGTTGAGCCGAAGCTCACGGTGAACGCCCTCGAGGTTCTCAACAGGAGGTACTTGCTCAAGGACGAGCGCGAAGGGATCTACGGCGAAGATCCCAACTGGAGCGAGAAGGCGTTTTACGGCATGATGGCGAGGCTCGATTTCCTCCCGAATTCCCCCACGTCGTTTAACGCTGGCACGGCTCCAGGCCAGCTTTCCGCTTGTTTCGTCCCTCCGGTCGAGGATTCGCTGGAGAGCATATTCGGGGCCGTTAGGAACAGGGCAATGATCGAGACGCTAGCTTCTTAACGATTTCATCTTCAACTTGTAAGTCTTCGAGGGCTATGATTTCGCAGTTACCCTTGCATCTTGACTATTGACTAGCACTTAAGCTTTACGGAAAAAGATTAAAATTCGGCTCTTTCCTAGAAAACGTGGTCGAATTGTTAGATGAAAGAGAGCTCCTCATGATACCAGGTCCAACGATGGTCGACCCTAGAGTTCTGAGGTCGTTAGCTAAACCCACTTTAGCTCATACTAGCGTTGCCTTCGGAGGGATTTTTAAAGAAGCGATCGAGAATATGAAGAAAATCTTCATGACAAATGGACACATCTTCATAGTTTGTGGATCTGGAACGCTAGCTCAAGAGATGGCGGTAGCGAACTTCGTGGAGCCGGAAGATAAGGTACTCGTCATTTGTAACGGATTTTTCGCTGAACGCTTCGTAGAAATATGCAAAAGATATGGAGCA
>WUQV01000300.1 GCA_009889585.1 Candidatus Bathyarchaeota archaeon
AGTCGATTAGGGTCATTTCATCCGACGCAACGATTAAGGACGAACTTAAAAGCCTTTTTTAACGTTTACAGACGGGCTACGTCAAACACGCCTTAGGCTCTTAAACAACAAGGTAACTTCTACGATCCGCGCTTCCTCATCTCCTCTGCCTTTAACTCCTTCCTAAGGATCTTTCCTATGATGCTCAAGGGTAACTCCTTCCTTATTTCGACAACCTTAGGGACCTTATGTTTTGCAAGCCTCTCCTTACAATAGTTTATTAAATCCTCTTCCGTCACTTTGCCTTCATAATCCTCCTTTAATACTATGAAGGCCTTTGGCACTTCGCCATAATATGAATCCGGAATGCCTATGACAGCAGCCAATTTCACAGCTGGATGTTGATATAATACTTCCTCAACATCTCTTGGCCAAACCTTAAGACCTCCAACATTAATCATATCCTTCTTTCTATCTACGATATAAAAGTAACCATCTTCATCCATATAAGCAATATCGCCAGTATAAAGCCATTCACCCCTAAGGGCTATTTCCGTTTCTTCAGGCATCTTCCAATAACCTTTCATCACTTGAGGTCCTTTAATCACAAGTTCACCAACCTCTTTAGGCGGAAGCTCCTTTAAACCTGTTTCTAAATCCACAATCTTAGCATCAGTATCCGCTATTGGTATACCTATTGAGCCAAACTTAACCTTCTTAATATCATCCGCAGGGTTGATGTGCGTAACTGGGCTAGTTTCAGTTAAGCCATAACCTTCAACTATAAGGGCTCCGGTTATCTCTCGGAACTTCTCCGCGACTTCTATTGGAAGCGGAGCAGCGCCTGATACGCAATAACGAATGGACCTTAAGTTATAATCACGAATCCTAGGATGGTTTAATAAAGCGACGTAAATCGTCGGAACAGCTGGAAAGTGCGTCGGCTTATACCTTTCGATTGCTTCTAACACTTCCTCAACGCTAAACCGAGGCAATAGGATCGTTGAAGCTGAACAATATATTGGTACGTTCATACAAACGGTCATCCCATAGGAATGGAAGAACGGTAAGACGGCTAA
>WUQV01000301.1 GCA_009889585.1 Candidatus Bathyarchaeota archaeon
AAAGGCCGGCCGAGGCCCTTTTCCCTGGGCTTTCGCTCACCGCCGTAGCCCTTTATCACGTCGTATCCGCGCTAGGCATCGAAATCTCGCTTTACCACTTCTGCGTGTTATTCCCACCCATGATGGCAACGTTGACGTGTTTGGCGATGTACTTCTTAGGTAAGAGCTTCGGAGGGAGTGCCGTCGGGCTGCTCTCTGCGCTCGCTTTGGCGTTAAGCCCTACGTACATCACTAGGACGTCGTTAGGGTTCTTCGACGATGAGACGACGGGGCTATTGGGCATAATGCTCTTCATTTTGCTCTTCCTCAGGGCCGTTGACGTAGGCCGACCCTTAAGCTCAACCCTTTGGCATTCCGTAGCCGCAGGACTTTCGATAGGGTACGTATGCGCGACGTGGGGTGCTTCGTTATACCCCATGTCGATGATATCCCTCTTCGTACTTGCGTTAATCGCCTTAAGGCGTTACTCCGAGCGGATTTTGATCGCATACAGCTTGACGTTCGGCCTAGGGTTGTTCATAGCCATAAACGTCCCTAAGCTTTCGACGAAGTTCTTAACGACGTGGGCAGTCTTGCCTACGATAGGTGTCTTCGCCATCCTTTGCCTATGCGAATCCTTACGTCACGTTAAATCTCCAAGGAGAAAGGCGGCCCTTATCGCAAGCTTCATAGCGCTAATCGTAACGGCATCGTTAATCCTCCATAGCTTCGGTTATATAGGCGGAATAGCCGGCAAGTTCATCTCCGTCATAAACCCGTTTTACAGGGAGGAAGTGCCGTTGATAGAATCGGTTCAAGAGCATAGGGTCACGGCTTGGGGCTCGTTGTACTATGAGTACGGCATAGGCGTGCTCTTGTTCCCAATCGGGTTGTTCTTCGCGGCGAGGGATTTGACTGATCGAAACCTGTTCCTCTTGATCTTCGGCTTAACGTCGTTGTATTTCGCTTCGTCCATGGTTCGGCTTTTGGTTTTGTTCTCGCCAGCGTTCGGCGTGATATCGGCGTTCGGCCTCACGAAGGTCTTGAAGCCGTTCGTAACGCTCATCAAGGAGGGGCCTAAGGTCGTCGAGCGAAGGAAGCGTTACGTCAAGGTAGTCGGCAAGGAGTTCAGCGGCGTCGCTATATTCCTAATGTTCTTGCTATTGATGAGCGCGTTAGCGTTCCCGGCGCCGAGGGCCATTTCTCATGCGGATGCTCCAGCTACGATATTGGCCGGAGGGACCCCGATAAGGCCAGCCAAGCCCATTAGAGAGTGGATAGAGGCTTTGAATTGGATGAAGCTCAACTTGCCGCTTGACGCCGTTATCGCCAGCTGGTGGGATTACGGCTATTGGATAACGGTTTTAGCTGATAAGATAACGCTCGCAGACAACGGCACGACGAACATGACTCAAATAGCCATGATAGGAACAGTATTCCTTTCTAATGAAACCGAGGCGTTAAAGATCCTCAAGAGGTATGGAGCTACTCACGTCCTCGTCTTCATAACGTTCGTTAACAGTAAGGAGATGGGCTTTCCGTTCGCTTACTTCGGTGACGATGGAAAGTGGGTTTGGATGGCGAGGATATCTTCGCCTATATCTGGAATACGGGAGGATGATGATTACATTTATAATGCGAAAGGCGAGCCGATTTATAATAAGACAAGAGGGGTTGCGATGCCGTGGACTGAAAGAGGTCAAGAGACGTTGATATATAAGCTAATGCATTACGGTAGGGCGTACGTATTAATGCAAAGGGGTGAGTGGATCATGCCGCCGACGTTACGAAACTTCAAGCTCGTATACCCGGATAGGCCTTTAGAGCCTCATCACGGGCTCTTCGTGGTAGTATGCGTTTATGAGATTATCTACCCTAAGGATCTATGACGGCATAGGTAAAGGGCATATTACCCTAAGGACGTAATGAGAGTATAGCTTACGCTTTTATTAGCTCGGAGATTATCCTCTTAACGAGCTCCCTTGCCTCACCCATCCTAACCTTTAAAATTCCTTCATCACATTGTCCATCGTAAAAACAAGACCTATGCAAATCCTCTACGATCGACGAATACGTCCTTCCCAATTCCTTTGAGATTTTTCCAATAGCGCTTTTCCTAGCGTAAAGGCTCTTCGGCCTAAGTAACCCTTTACTCATTAATAGAGCATCTATTGCGAGCGTCACTGCAAGATATGCTTTCTCTGCTGCCTCCCTTAAATCCTCCTCCCTAAAGGCATCCTCCATATAAAGTTCTGCGCTCTCCAATAAGCTTTGGATTTCCCTTTCAACGTTCATGCCTTCACTGGCTCCTTTATGAGGTCTCCATTTTGTATTTCTATATACCATAACGTACCACAAAATGTACACTTTATCCTACCCTTATAGTTCCAATACCCATACGTCGGAAGCTTGATGAACTTACCACAATCCAAACATTGAACTTCC
>WUQV01000302.1 GCA_009889585.1 Candidatus Bathyarchaeota archaeon
GCACCCTTAAGGCCGAGGGCCGCGCACGATTTCAAAAGCCGATCGAGCTCCTCATCCGATAAGGAATGGATCATCTTCCTAAGGAATAGCATCACAGCCAAGTCGAAGCCCAAGGCCTTCTTCCACTTAACCTGATACCGCGACAGAAAACGCCTTGAGAAATCCCCCTCCCTTAAGGCCTCGTAAGCCACTTCGGCCGCCATCTTAGCGCAAAGCATGCCGAAGACTATGCCTCCGCCCGTCGTAGGTTTTACTTGAGATGCCGCGTCGCCTACGACGAGAAGTCCGTCCGCGTAAGTCTTCGACATCGGCCCTCCTAAGGGGATGAGGTGTAAGATCGAGCGGACGATCTTTCCCCTTCGTAACTTCCACGAGGCTATGGGATGTTCTTTCACGAACTTCATCAATAGCTCGCGCGGGTTGCCGAGCTCCGTCGCAAGCCCGACTTTAGCCGAGCCATCCCGCCTAGGGACTAACCAAGCGAAGAAGCCAGGGGCGTAACGACGGCCTAGGTAAACCTCTACTACGTCTAACTCCACGTCGTCCACGCGATCGACCTCAACCATGGCTCCGCGAACGGCTACGAGCTCGCCGTTAAGAAGGCTGGACCTCTTTAATAACGCGGGAGGGAACCCTTCAGCGTCGATGACAATAGGAGAGCGTATGATTTCGCCTTTATCGATTATAACGCCCTTAACGGAGCCTTCGTCTATCAATAGGGACCTCGCCTTAGACCTCAGGCGAAGTAGCGCCCCCGCCCTTCGAGCGACGTTTGCTATGTGCTTATCGAACGAGCTCCTGTCGATCACGAGGCTGATCGGAGCCTTCCGTTTGATCACGAGCTCCCAGCCGAATGGCGAGTAAAAGACGACCCCTTTGATTTCGTTCTCGACGACGTTAGACGGCAAGTTAAGGCCTAAGAGCTTCAACCCGTTAATGCTAACATGACCAGCGCAATGAGATGGAACGCCTACCTCCTCGTGCTCCTCTACGACGAGAACGTCCTTAACGCCGAGCTTCGCTAACGTTAAAGCTGAGAAAGACCCGCAAGGCCCCGCTCCAACGATCACGATGTTAACTTCTTCCACATGCCACCGCCGTCCACTTAAGGGAGGGTTAAATCGAACCTAAGGCCGAGGGAGCTCATATGACTTGACGCTCTCCACGACTAAAGCCGGGATGTTCTCGCCCCTGGCGATTCCTCATGGCATACCTTCGGAGCGAAGGGCGTGCCATCGCTCGGTTATCCCTATCCCGTATGGGACTTGGGATTATCGGAACCCTCATTGGGCGCGAACCTTGTTTCCGCCTTAACGGCAAGCCGCCTCCTTAAGCTGCCGATAGGACGAAGAAGGCCTGACGGCGAACTTAAGCATTACGCCATAAGTCGGGAGCTTTCTGGCTACGTCATGTAAGTCCCATGCCGTCTGTAAGACGGCAGGTGAAGAATTTAACAGCGGAATTAAGAAACGCTTCCTCCGCTGTATCGCTTTAACCATTTTTGCCAAAAGAGGCCTTCGGATCATACCTTTAAAGTTATTGACGCCGTGGATCTCCACTTAGCGGAGGATATAGGGCCTATGTGAGTCTATCGCGTTAAACTATTTGCGAATGTGCAGTAAATAAGCCTACGTTTAAAAGCTAAACAAACGATAGCTATGCCGACATTAGGCCTCATTTATAAGTTAGGCTTACGAGGGCTTCATAAGGTGGATGAGTTGATATCAAGAGGCAATTTAGCTCAAATGATAGATTCGACGGCAGTCGATCCTTTTACTACGAAAGAGGACGTGGTTAAGCTCTGTCAAGACGCCGTACGCTACGGCTTCCACGGGGTTTGCGTCAATTCGACGTACGTCCCATTGGTTGTTCAACTTTTGAAGAACGCAGCCGTGAATGTTTGTTCCACCGTCGGCTTTCCGTATGGATGTGCGCTACCAGAGGTTAAAGCGCTTGAGGCCAAGAGGGCCGTTGAGCTCGGAGCTCACGAGTTAGACGTCGTCATGAACCTTAGCGCGTTGAAGTCCAAGGATTATGAGCTCGTGAGGAAGGACCTTAAGGGCGTGATCGACGTTAAGCGCGAATGGCCCTACGTGATCATTAAGGTGATAATCGAGGCGGAGCGC
>WUQV01000303.1 GCA_009889585.1 Candidatus Bathyarchaeota archaeon
GGGTTCAGGGCCCCGTGGCGTAGGCCTTCGTGGGTTCAAATCCCACCCCCTGCACGTTTTTCCCACCCACGCATTCCCCTTTTTCTGAATTAAGCGCCCTCTCGCACGAGGTGGTTAAATTTCGCCGTCTAATATCGCCCCTTTACGTCCGCTGGTTGGCTTCGAGGCTTGAAGGCCGATGTCGTTACTGAACGAGCACCTAAAGGACATTAAGCGTAAGAGATCCAAAGCCACCTATAACGCTTACAGGTCCGTCCTAAGCGCCTTCTTCCCTAAGCATGACGTTTCAAGCTTCAACGTCGATGACATCAACGGGTTTTAGAAGCGCGAAGGTCTTGGGATAACTCGACTAAGAACTACTTCCTAACCGTCTTAAGCCAATTCATCGATTGGTTAAAGGTTAACGTGCCCGTTCCAAGCTCCTCGACGGATCCTAAGGGATTTTACGAATACAGCATTAGAATTCAAGAGCTCGAAAGGATAAAGCGGATTTCGCGTTATAGCGTCAAAAGGGAGGTTAAGCGCAAGGCCTTGAGCCTTGAAGAGCTAAGCGCGATCTTGAAGGCCAGCAGGGGAGATCATCCGGTGTACTTCTTCATCTGGTGTTATGCATGCTTCGGCCTTAGGCGTAACGAATCGCTCAAGCTGACGGTAAAGGACGTTAACTTCGATGAAAACAAGCTTGAAGTAAGGGCCTCTATAACTAAGTCGATGCCTAGATACTTCTACTTCGACGACGAGACTAAGCGCGTATTGAAGGACGCCTTGGATTATTACGGCGTCGAAAGGGCTGTAAGAGCCGTTAATCCAACCAACAGGACGAACGAGAAGATGAATGCGCAAAAGCCCTCGTCCATCCCACGGCCCTCTTTCAATTCTCTCAACGAGATTCCATAAGGAAGATGTGCGACTTCTGCATAAGCGTTTATCCTAGAAACTTTCGATAAGCTTACTTAATTTCTCCATAGCATCTTTTTCCTCAGGATTAATGAATTCTATTCCTTCTCTTTGAGCTGCCTTGTATAGTTCTCTATCAGAGCATATTAATATCAGCTTCCCCTTTACAGGCTCTAGAGTCTTCCTCAGATATAAAGCGCTGGCTAACTGCAAAACAGTCTGATGAAGGTAGGGCATGTTTAACAGCTATCGGAATTGCTGAAGCTATAAGCTCGTCGTTCACGCCAATTATAGCGAACCTATCCAGAATATCTTTAAGAAAGCGTGAAACTATGGCGTTAAAAGCCTCTCTAGAAAGCTTCTTTCCCCTCATCCTCACAGAAAAGGCTACTATAAACTCAAGTACAGTTCAGAATGAAGTTGAAAGAGCGACTTTAAGCTCGAATATTTTATCTAAGACCTCCGAGCCAAGTTCCTTATGATACCTTTTAACTATAGCAGAAGTGTCAAGGTAAAAGTGAGCATTCAATGGATCTCCTTTATCCTAAGCTCGACTATTTCTTGGCTTAAACTCATTTCTTCAGGTATTTCCTTAGCTAAAATTTCCCTAACTTTCTCTAAGGGCTTAAGGTAAGCTTCATAGCTACGATAAAGCTTCCTTATGTATTCCTTTACCTTATTAACCCTTGCCTGATACAGACTTATAGCTATCAAATCTTCAATACGCTTCTGATCCAAGCGCTCAACGTCTGTCATAAATTTCATTGTTCATGATAAGCTTTCAAACATATAAATCTTTCAATTACCGACTCGCTGACACTTATTTAGAAAAGGAATTTATAGAAAAAGCATGTCTCAATTAAACCTATGCTTAAATTTAATACTTCCTTTTCATGGCTTATATACTATGCCTGAACTGCGTAAGGATAAGCGTTGAAGAATGTTCTTTAGCCATTGTTCTCCCTTATTCGGGGGCTCGGGACGTCTCATCGGCTGACCTAACCCTTCTAACGAGGAAGAAGGGCCTAGGCCTAAGGATGAAAGGCCAAGGGTCGTCGTTAAACATGAAGGCGGTAGGTTGCATTCGTAAGGCTTGAAAGCTCAAACGAAGGATGACATTAAGCGTTAAGGCTTTTGTTTAAAATCGTGATTCGCTTTAATAAAGATTAAAGCTTAGAAATTTTTACGTTTTCCTTTGTAACCAATCGGCTTCTGTTCTATGGCCTGAAGGGAGCACGAGTAATAGGTCGGCGACATAGCCCTCGGCTCTTAAGTGAAATGATTATCGCTCCACGACCATGGGCTCGGATAAAGGCTTTAGAGCTAAAGGTCTTCCTCCCTAAGTGATAAGGGGCAGAGTCAGTAGATGCAAAACTTTATAAACTTCATCCCGTAGTTAGATAGAGGGGTAGCATGTCTACTGTACTTGACTTAGTAATACCTAAAGCATCCCAGTATGGGACTTATGAAAGATATCGGAAGAGAGTATTAGAAAGATTGTTTTGGTTATTTGGGGAGGAAGTATTGAATGATGTCGCTGCAGTTGTAGAGAAGGCAATTTCAGAAACAGTACCAAGGGTGATGATATCTAAGCATGAAGAGCTTAGCGAAGTCTTCAATAATTCTATGCAGTTATTTTCAAATTATATGTTACCTGCATTGATCAAGCTAAATGCCCCTATATTATCAGCAAAAGAAGAAGAGCTGAGGGACGTAACGGAGGCGCTTAAGAATGCGGAAAGGGAATTCTACAAGGAGCTCTCTACTGAACTTAAGGATAAGGGAGAGAAGGTCGCTGGCTTAGATGTCGATAAGCTGCTCTATGGTTTATCGGTTTTATTTGACTACGATATATGGTTGCTTGAAAAACTAGCAAAATATGGGTTCAAACTCACCCCTGCACCACTTTTAAAGGGACGTAGGGATCGAGCGCTGTGAAAGAGCATACCACAAGCTCAGGCTGGGTCCGATGTTCCACTGATGAGTAAGCAGACCACAGCTAAAGATTTATTAATGTTTCCCTCATTCCATAGGGGATTAACACCTATTGGTTGCCTGGGAGCTGTTAGTAGGATTGGCTAGCGTAGCCATATCGATCTTCTTCGGACTCAACGGGATTACGAAGACCCTTAACAAGAGGTTCGATAAGCTTGACAATAGATTTGACGAACTTAACAGAAGACTTGATGAACTTAGCCGCAGAGCCGTCTCTAAGGAAGACCTTTTGGCGGCAATTTACGCCTTTAGCAAATCCTCAAGGGAAGGTCGAGCTGTGGGCATAGAGGATCTTAAGGAGGGCTATGAATTAGCGCGAGACTTCTTTAAGCCCTGAAATATCCTTTTACTTAAGTCGGATGAAATAAATCGGCTTTAAGACCGCTATAAGGGTAGCCAGAAGTTAACGGACAATTTAGTGTATATGTGCAATAACGCGAGAGAGGTTAAACGCTCAAGACAATTA
>WUQV01000304.1 GCA_009889585.1 Candidatus Bathyarchaeota archaeon
CAAGGCGGCTCGTATGCGCATGCATGACTTAAAAATTTCAACGGAACTTGTCCTAACCCCGGCTTTTTAAGGACGTGGGACTACGTCTTACACGACGTAAGCGATCGAATGCTTGAGGAGCTCTACAACATCTCAACTTACCAGCTTTAATGCCCCTAAAGTAGGAGGGAGATACTCGTTTCTAAAGCGTTCATCGGTCGATCGTTCACCCACTTTTACGATTCGCTTCATCCCGTCCAACTTTAGAAACGAGAGGAGGTATGCCACTACCCCGTTAATGCGCCCTCCCGAATGACGCGCCCGAAAGGTTCTTATCTACTAATGAGTATACGCTTAGCGGTTGAGTCTAGTTGATTAGGGAGGGACGCATATTATACTACCTAGCGGAGGCGGAGAAGTTCTACAACGTAGCCTTAGAGGAGTTCGATCGCTGGAGGAGGGATCGTAGGGACGAGATCATAAGGGATGCCACGGAGAAGGCATGGAACGCCGTCCTCCAAGCCACCAACGCCCTATTGATGGCTAAAGGCGTAGAGGAGGATAGGATTAAGAGCCATAGGGAGCGTAGGTTGGAGTTAGCCCGGCTTGAAGCAACGAACCCTAAGATAAAGGAAATGGGCTTCAGAGATAGGTTCAGCGCAAGGGAACATCAGCTTCATATGCTCTGCTTTTACGAGGGTGAATACCTACCTGAGGACGTAAAGGACAATCTTGAGAAAGTCCGTCGTTACATCGAAGACGTAAAGGCCCTCGTTTAGTAGTTCCCAAAATGCGTTAAGCTATTTTCGAGAATAATCTAATGAAATGAGTGGTCGTTAATATTGTTAAGAAAAGCTCGTCCATTATCCCTTGCATCCCAAGCTTAGGGACTGCATGAGGTGCATGGCTCTATCGTTCTCATTAGCACTCATCGGCCTCCTCTCATTAACGAGAACTACCTCTTTAGGCATAATTCCAGCTATACTCATAAGCTCTGTAACCGCAGGAGCCTTTGGACGTCATCGATTTCACACGCTATGGCCTGCGCCTACAAGGCTTAAGGGTCAAATGCCTAAGGAATCGAGCGAATCAGCTCCAACATGATCACCTATTCCTACGAGCCCTCGGCCAAAGGCCTTATACGATAAAAGAAATCGTTATCAGTCTTGGAACAAACCTATACAATGTGGCTATCAGCTTTCCCTTAAAGCACTCATAAGCGCTTTCTATCAATCGCTCGTTTTCCTACATATCAAGGCCTTTACCCTCTTGATGGCATCTTGATTAGTTACTTTATGAATAGCATCGTATAAAGCAGCCAAGGCTTTCATGAGCTTCACTAGAAGCGATAAGACGCTTAAAAAAGAGAGCCAAAATTTTCTCATCCTCAAATGTCGGATGGTTTTGAATTCGAGAAAATCGTGGCAAAGACGAGCGTTCTATGGTGGACCGGGCGGGGTTCGAACCCGCGACCTTGCTTACGCATAAGTACCCGCTTATGCCGATTATACCATAACTTATTACAGCCTGTCGGAAAATGCTCCGACTTCCCCATCATCGAGCTCGGTTCCTCATGGCGCTCAAGGGCGATCAGGGCTAGCGAAGTCCCCTCATCCCGATGTGCCCCGTTTACGCGCTCACGCCGGGGCCACCGTTGATGAGAGAAGCGAAAGCGGTAGCTAAATTTTTCGACAACTTGATTGAAAATTAAAAGGAAACATGAATTTGTAAATCGCTCAGACCAGCGAATTCGACTAAACCTACAGGGCCCTTCATGGAGCGGGATCGTGAACGGAAAACTTTTAATAAATCATCACGTCTAAACTTTGGGCCGGTAGATCAGTCTGGAATGATCGCCACGTTGGCATCGTGGAGGTCGCGGGAAGTTTAGCGCTCAGGCGCTAAGCTCGCGAATTCGAATCCCGCCCGGTCCACCATTAACGCGAGGCCTAGCCGGCCCATCACGACCTCATTTTAAACTTCACTGGGGAAAACTTGTACTTCTGACAGGCTTCATTAAAATCACTCCTTCTCAAGTACACATGATATACGTCGTACACATAAGTCTTCGTATTTATTCTCAGTTCATTACAAATCTCCCTTACGTTATCTGCTAAGCTTTTAGAAGACGTTGAAATGTAGAGCCTCCTCGTTCCTCCATCTGAATCTATTAAGCCGCATAAAAAGCCAAACAAGAAATTATCAGAATAAGAGAGCGGAGCCTGTAGTCTGACAGAAATAGACTTCCTCCTACTATTCCAGGAGAGGTATTTTTCCATAAACTTAAATAATCTCTTGCTTTGACATTTTATGTACATTCTTTCTCCCTCAAGACTCCTTCGAGTTTTCATTCCACATTTTAAAAGAATTACCTCAATAAATTTCGCAATAAGATGTTCATTCCGGTTTAACGCGAACTTCACTTCATAAGAATACGTTTCCCTCCTAAAGTAACGACTTCCATCTCCTGTATAACATCCAATGAGCCATCCTACCTCCCCATCCGTCAGCCTTTCAATTAACAGTTCTTTCTCCCTTGGTCTCTTGCCCCTCAGTCTCGTAGCGTGATATTGTATAGTGGACTTGGAATAACCCATTTTAGAGCTAATTTCCCTTAAGCTAACGCCACGCATGATAAGTTCATGAATCTTATAGATTTCGCCTTTAGAGAGTCGCTTCATTAGGATTATTATAGATAAGAAGTTTCATTTAAAAGTTATCATTTAGGAATGATAG
>WUQV01000305.1 GCA_009889585.1 Candidatus Bathyarchaeota archaeon
CAGCTGAGAAGGCTTAAAGCGTAACCATCATCGCCGACAAACCTTATAGACCATAAGCGTATGATTGCGTAAGCCTTACGGTTTCTACGCGTTGGTGCGGCCGCCGGGATTTGAACCCGGGTCGCCGGCTCGGGAGGCCGAAGTCCTACCAGGTTCTCCGATCGCGCTTTTCGACCAATCTCTAGACTACGGCCGCCGTGAAGAACTAACCCCATCGTCAACATAAGCTTATCGTCTTGCAAGATGCTAAGAAGGCCTACTTTAAACGCTAAGCGTAGTCGATTCCATTAAGGCGTGCTTAGCCCAAATTCGACACGTTCCTTCAAACGACACCATGCAAGGGCCCTTCGGGCTATCAGGCCTACAAGCCCTTAAGAATAAGGGGCATTCGATGGGCTTGATCTTACCTATTATGATCAAATGGCATTGGCAACCTGGCAATAAATCCCGTCCTCGCTGAGGCTTTAATCCATACCTTCTTCGAGCGTCCCATTTGGAGAATTCCTCGCGTAAGTCCAAAGCCGAACGAGGGAGCTTGCCGAGGCCTCGCCAAAACCCATCGACTACGCTAAAGGCCTTTGCCATGAGCTCTTGAGCCCTTACGTTGCCGTCCCACGTAACGGCCCTTTTGTACTCGTTCTCCAACCGAGGTCTTCTTTCGCGTACCTGCCTTAAGACCATGTAAATCCCAACGAGGACGTCTAAAGGCTCGAACCCTGCGACGACCACTGGCATGCCGTAAGCCTTTGGGAAGACCTCGTATGCCTTGAGGCCTATGATCGTCGAGACGTGGCCGGGCGCGATGAAGCCGTCGAAGCGAACATCTCCGACTCCGAGCATTAGCTCCATCGCAGGCGGTATGAGCCTATGGGAGATTAAGAAGCTTAAGTTCTCAGGGGCTCCTCTCAATACTTCAACCGCCGTTGAAGGGGCTGTCGTCTCAAACCCTATCGCCAAGAAGACGAACTCCTTATTCGGCTCCTTACGAGCCATCTCGACGGCGTCGCTTATGCTGTAAACAACCCTTACGTCGCCCCCCTCAGCCTTCGCGTCCATCAACGATCCATTAGAGCCAGGTACTCGAAAGATATCGCCAAACGTGGTGATGACGACGCCTTCTAAGGCTAGCTTAATAACGCTATCGATATCAGCGGCTGGTGTGACGCAAACCGGGCAGCCTGGTCCGGCGATGACATCAACGCCTTCTGGCAAAAGGGCTCGCAAGCCGAAGTGAGCAATGACCCACTCATGGGTGCCGCAAACGTGGCAAATCTTCATAGGCCAAGGGGGCGCGACTTCCTTTATCCTCTCGGCGAAGCGCTTAGCTACTTCTGCATCACGAAGCCGAAGCGAACTAAGCTTATTTAACGTCAGCGCTTACACCGTGAACTTAATGCTTTCGATAAAGCAATCCCTGCCGCTGATTACATCAACCGAACTACCGCAATTTGGGCAGCTTAACGTAGGGGAGGCGTGAAACTCTAAATCACGGCTAACGGGCTTAAGCCTCCCTTCGTAGCCGCAGCTTACACATTTAACGAGCCCTTCGACCTCCTTAATCATCAACGTTGAGCCCTCCATAATCGTATCCTTCGTCAACGTCTCATACCAAAAGCGAACGTTATCGATGCTTAAGAACGTAAGCTCGCCTATCGCCAAGCGAACTTCGATAACTCGCTTAGCCCCTTTTCCCTTCGCTTCCTTTAGAACTAAGTCGATGATTTGCGACGTTACGTAAGCTTCGTGGGTCATTCCGTTAGTTGCTTCAAAGCTACACTTAAATCGATTCCCTTACCGCCTAGCGCCAGCTTCGAGTTAGACGATTAATGAAGCTCAACTTCGGCACGCCTTTAGTGCAAAGGGCTTAGGCGAAGATGATGGAAGCCGAAGCTATGAGAGTTTTTAAGCTATACGGTGCCTTTAGCTATCGACGATTAAGCCATCGCCTAAACATCCTTAAGAGGCGGAGGTTGGATCATATCCTTAAATGAAGGAGCTAGCCTTAACGTTCATTCAAAAGTACGAAAGCCTACGGGACGTTCTGACCGATCGAAAGCTAGCGTCCTTTGGCGACGCCTACGTAAACTTCGTTTATTCCTTAGCCTTATCGTTTAAAAGCGGCTCGCCGGTTGGCGCCAGGGTCAAGAGGGACGTCCTCGCCGAGGCCTTGAGAAGGGCTGGGCTAAAGGGGGAGCTTCCCCCTAGGACGAGCCGCCGCGATCAAGCGAACGCGGTTGAGGCCCTTATCGCTTACGCTTTAGCTAAGGGCATTATAACGACCGTCGAATGCGTAAAGATCTTGACGAAGTCGAAGGACGACGTTAGCGCGTTTTATGAATTGATAGGCTTAGCTAAGGGAAGGCTTAACTTGTAGCTCCTTCCATCTCTCCAACGACCTTTCGAACGCTTTCCTAAGCTCTTGATTCCTCTTCCTAATCTTTTCGACAGCCTCTTTTAACGCTAGCTCAGGATCTAACTCCTCCTTCGTCCTCACGTATAAAATCGTCTTGGGTATGAGAGGATGAGGGACTTTATAACCGGCCATTTCAACCCTTTCATCTTCAAGCAGAACCTTCCTTAGTAAGTTAAAAAGCGTATGATCCTTTTCATCAACTTCAATCTTTAATTCATTAGCAGTTCTCTTTAACACCTTGATTTTCATCATTCAACCCCATAATTAAGGGCAATTTTCCTTCTCTCAACGTTTCCACATCTTGAGCATCTTAATTCTCTTTCTCGCAAACTTAAATTATAGCCACATTGAGAACAAAAAGCATAAATAACCCCTAAATTTCTTTCAGCAATAGATAAATGATACATCATGTTCTTCTCGCTAATAACTTTCGCTTGAATTATATCACCAGCTAAACATACATCGCGCATATTCTTAATAAGGCCTTGTCCGATGTCTGAGGCATGAAGTACTCCCGTGAAGAACCCTGAGAGCTGCCTTTTGCCTACCTTCATTATCCGTATTAACGCGAGCTTGGATTGAACGCTCTGAACTTGGCCTACGATTACGCTTCCGACCTTAGGGAAGCTCGCAGCGCGTACGCTTGGGTAAATAAAGGCCCTTTTGTTCAACAAGTCCACGACGACTCGGCCTACGATCTTCGAGCGAACGTCCCCCTCCTTTACGTAAGTCCCAGGGCCTGATGCGAACTCCTCTATCACGCCTATTTTATCCCCTGGGACTACGAATTGACCGCTCCTATTGTGCAACGCAGGATAACCTCTCGGCCCTGTATAGCTCCACCTTCACCACGTGCTTCCGCTTCGAGTGGAATTCGAATACATGCGGGATGCTCAACTCGAGCGGGATGACGTCAGTAACCCTTCCTCCGCGCTCCTCGATAAACCTTTCGATGAACTTCCTATTCCCGCCTTTATGAAGCGAGTAAATACGGCTTCCTACGTTCAACGCCTTCGATAAGAAGGCTCGATCGGCCGCCCTCCTTTGTACCCCGAAGGGAGGATTTTGTAAAACCGTGTCGAACCCCCCGCGTATGGCCTCTATGTCGCCAATGACCCAAGAGGCCTTCTTCCCTACGCCGAGTTCCTTCGCGCTTTCGTAGGCCGTTCGTACGGCGGCTTCGTCTAAGTCTACGCCGACGACCTCCTCGGCTCCTAACAAGGCCGCTCCGATCGCCAACCTGCCCGTCCCGCAGCCTAAGTCCACGACCCTCTTGCCTACGATGTCGTCGTAAGTATACGCCGCTATGTATAGCATTTCAGCCGCTACCTCCGGCGGTATCGTATATTGCTCAAGGTAAGCCTTCGGCGAGGGATGAGGGGGAATTCTCGATAAGGCGATTTCTAAATCTCGCTTTCGAACCATCCTCCTTTGCTCAATAGCTCCTCCCATTTCATTTCACCTAAGGCGACGAGGGCTTCGTTGGCGGTTAAGATGGGCCTTCGGAACCTGGGGGCGTCATCTAACGAAAGGCGTGGGCAAGTAGTGTTCACGAAGGCGTCGATGCCTTGGAATTGTTCAAGCCCCTCCGGAGTCACCTCCTTCACGGCCAAAAGCACGGCCCTCCTGCCCTTTTCCTCGATCCTCCTCTTGACCTCTAAAGCCCGCTTGATTCTCATTTGACCGGGTTTTAAACCGATGATCACCCCGAACACCTCAGCCCCTTTAGCCTCGGTGATGCTCGCCCATCTTTGCTTAAGCACCCGTCGAGCTTCCCCCTCCACTAAGTAAGCCCTTCCTTCGTACGGATCCGCTACTACCGTAAGCTTGCCCGTCGCCAACCTGACGCCGATCGCGTGAAATCGGCCGCCGCATATCATCAAAAATGCATCGACCTCTTGAGAGATGGACGTGGCGTTGCTGTAATCGCATCCGATGACTTGGCCGCCGTACGGCAAGCGGCCAGAGTTCCCCACGACAACGGTCTTCCCCGCCTTTAGGAGGAATTCCTTAACCTCATCTAACGCGTTCACGTATTGAACCGTAGCCAAAAGCCCTATGCGACTTGATTTGCTCAAGAGGGTTAAAGCTTCGGCGATAACTTCCTTCACGTCGACTTTTGCTCTAGCCTCAACGTAGATGACTGGGGCGTCCACACGGCTAAGCATTGGCGTATGTCCGTAATGTACGATCACATCCGCCTCAAGCGACTTAGCCTCCGCTAACGCTAAATCGCACGCTCCATAACATGGGTCGGCTGATATGATGGGTAAGGCCCCTGCGCTCCTTACGATTGATTCTATCTCAAGGGCCTTAGGCTTAAGTCCGTTAGGAAGTTGTATGAGGACGAGCTTGGCCTTACGCTTTAAAATCTCTTGCCTTAATCGCTCCTCCTCAATATTAAAGGTAGCTCCCATACTGAACTTCAACTACTCATCTAAAAGATTATCCTTCTTCTCTATCTAAGTTTCCAATTTTAACCTAAAACTTTAGTCATTTTAAATCATTCTACCGATCCGCTCCACGTCGGCGTCCATTCCCACCCTTGTTTAAACTTTCGAGCTACTTCTGAGCTACGTTCCCGTAGCTCAGCGAGCCTTTCTAACAGGACCTTTTGCTCTATGCTAGCTACTAGCTGCCTCGTACGAACGAGGGCATCAGGGTTCACGGATATGCTATCGATTCCACAACGGACGAGGAACTCCGTGAAGTCAGGTAGGTTCGACGGGGCTTCGCCACAAATCGAGACGGTGCGCCCGTGCTCATGCGCTACGCGTATCAAATGAGCGATCATGCGCTTTATGGCCGGATCCCTTTCGTCGAAGTATCCCATGACGCCAAGCCTTTCGGAGTCTCTATCTATCATGAGAACGCCTTGCGTTAAATCGTTCGAGCCTATGGAGAATCCATCGCATAACTTCGAGAACTCATCAGCCATTACGATTATAGATGGGGTTTCAGCCATGAACCAAATCTTAAAGTCCCTCGTCCTCTCAAGCCCCTCTTCTTTCATTACCTCCAAACAACGTTCCGCCTCCCAAATAGTCCTTACCATCGGCAGCATAACCCAAACGTTCTTCAAGCCCCACTCCTCTCTACACTTCCTTATCGCTTGACACTCCAAACGAAAGGCCTTCTCATACCATCGGCTAATGTAACGGCTAGCCCCTCTCCAACCGAGCATTGGGTTAGATTCGACGATTTCATACTTCTCCCCACCTTTTAACTCTCGGTACTCATTCGTCTTAAAGTCGCTAAATCGGACGACGATAGGCCGAGGCTGTATAGCCCTAGCGACCGCGGCTATCCCTTCGGCTAATTTATCGACGAACTTCTGAGGCTGGCCTATCTCCAGCAAGTAAAGCGGATGCTCCCCTATGTAACTGGCCAAGATGAACTCTATCCTCATCAATCCGATGCCGTCGAATGGTAAATGTAAGTACTCCTCGATCTTCTCAGGGACGCCTAAGTTCATGTAGATCTTCGTGGCGGTTATCGGCGCTTGAGCTACTGACGTAATGGCCGCGCTTAAGGCAGCCGTCGGAGCGACCGATGGGGCGGCTGTTTGAATCAACTCCTTCGCTAACCCCTCGTAGATAACCCCGCTTCTTGCGTCGACCGTATAGTTCTCACCAGTTTTCATCACTTGTGTAGCGACTTCTGTGCCGACGACGCATGGTATGCCTAACTCCCTGCTCACTATTGCTGCATGGCATGTAACGCCCCCTCTGTCTGTGACTACGGCTTCAGCTAACCTCATAAACGGCACGTAATCGGGGTTCGTCATGATGGTGACGAGCACGTCCCCTTTCCTCATCAACCTCAAGGCCTCCTCAGGCGTAAGGACTACCTTCGCCACGCCAGCTCCGATGCCCCTGCTTCCAGCAGCGATCCCCTTCGTTACGACTTTAAGCTCCGTTGGCCGCGAAGGGACGGGAACGACGCTCGGCTTCGGCGCTTCGAGCGTAGGGACTTCTTTAATAGCTTTCGCGCTCCAAACAGTCTCAGGCCGCGATTGTACGATGAATACGTTTTCAGGGAACGATAGATTCTCGTCTATTGCCCACTCTACATCCTGAGGCCTTCCGTAATGTCGTTCGATGAGCTTACCTAGCTCGGCCAGCTTAGCGATCTCCTCATCCGTTAAACATGGCCTCCCTTGAAGTTCCTCAGGAACCTCCACGTGAACCGTCCTGCCGGTAGTTGGATCACGAGAGGCCTTAAGGACCTTCTTCCTGATCTTCCTCTCAAGAATCGTTAACGTCTCCTTGTCGATTACGTATACATCCGGTGTGACAGCTCCGGATACGACGGTCTCGCCTAAGCCCCAGCTTCCCTCTATCACTATCTGACTTCGGTTTCCGTCCACGGGGTTGATAGTGAACATGGCTCCAGCTGCCTTAGCGTTCACCATATTCTGAACTCCGACGCTGATGGCAACTCGCTCATGATCGATGCCCATTTGAGCCCTGTAGAATATGGCCCTAGGCGTGAAGAGGCTCGACCAGCACTTTACGATCTTCTCGATTAACTCATCCGAACGGCGTACGTTCAAGTACGTCTCGTGTTGGCCTGCGAACGAGGCGTCGGGGAGGTCCTCAGCTGTTGCGCTCGATCGAACGGCAGCGGGGACGTCCGCGATTTTAACCCGATCGCAGAGCTCTTCATACGCCTCCTCGATTATGCTCCTCAAGCCCTTTGGCATAGGCGTGGATTCGATGAGCTTTCTAATCCTCCTCGAGGCTTCCTCGCATTGCTCAGGGTTGTTTACGTCATTCACTACCTCCTTAATGATGCCGTAGATGTCCTTGGATATTCCCGTTTCCTCGAGGAACCTTTTGTAAGCATAAGTCGTTACGGCGAAGCCAAGCGGGATCGGTACTCCAGCTCTTAGCATCTCGCCTAAGTTAGCGTTCTTCCCGCCTACGAGTAGTACGTCCTCCTTGCCTACCTCCTCAAACCATACGATGAGCTTATCTGCCTTCAACCTCAGCCCTCAGCTCAATCCAACGAGCTCTCGACGACTTTACACGGGATCGGGAGCTTCGCCTTACCCCTCGCTAACGCCTCCTTAGCTACCTCGACGGACCCTTCGTTCACGTCGACCACGAGGATCGGTTGATCGGGCTTCACCCTAGCCGCCGTCCCAATGGGCTTCCCGAAGGCCTTGCTCATGCCGTCCTGAAGCCGATCGGCGTGAGCCCCGAAGATCAACTTGTTCTCTCGGAGGACGACGTGCGGATAAGGTAGGACGCGTAAGCAATAATTGCTCTCGCCCAGCTCCTCCTGTAGGAAGCGATTGGCGGCGACGCGAGCTGCCTCTAAGGCGTTGTGACGTATTTGAGCGGCTTCCGTCGCGACGAGCTTAAGCTGATATCGAAAGGTAGCCGAAGGGTTCCCCATGGTGAATTTCGTTATCTTCGGCGGAGGATGCCCTCCGATGTACTCCTTTCTCGCGTAAGGCTGGCCCTTCACCTCCCGATAGCATCGAGCCTTCATGGTCGTTAGTACACATACGTGTAGCGCGTGATGTTTAAGAAGTTTACGCTCGACGGCGTCGTTTAACTCCACTGGCGGGAGGTCCCATCGCGTTAGCTGGATGAAGGCCGAAAAGATTCATCATTCCTTTCCTCGCATTCCTTAACTATCTGTAGGCATGAAGTCGACGTGCGCACCGAGTCCAGCAGCCCTCTATATGCCGCAAAGCCGAGGGGATTGCCAGATGGAGTAGTAGGGCTGGGATGGCCCGACTTCAAGCCCGTGGAGACCCCACAGGTGGTCGAGGAAGCCCCTTCTTAACGGAGGGGCAGTTCACGTGGCCTTTTTCCTCGCCTTAAACCAAGCCTTCGTCAACTCCTCGTAATTCGAGAAGGCCTCCCTTAAGATCGGCTCATAAGCCTCTACCTCCTCGTCCGTCATATGTTGAAATTGATAAGGGCCGACGTAAGGGGACAGGCTTCCTTCCCTCGTGAAGAACGTTATGTGCATGAACGGATCCCCTCGTCTTATCGTTATAGGCTTCCTCTCGTTGTTTAAGTTAACTACCTCTAGGACGAGCCTTCCGACGAATCCGCTATGGACCTTAGCTGCGTTTAAGAAGGAGAGACCCATTCGACCGTAGAAGCTCTTAGCCGTTAGGAAGGCCACGTAGTTAGGAGGAGTGAAGACTATTTCGTAAGAGATTAAGTTCTTATGCTCTAAGTAATTAAGGGTCGTCTCCTCCTTTACCGTGAGTATGTAACTATCGCCGTCGAGGAGGCCTTGATCGAACGGGTGTACGCATCGATATCGCTTTATGAGCTCTATCAATTTATCCTTGCCGAGGACGCACACGTTAAGTCCCTTTTATTCATTCATGCGACGGCTTATATGATTTTTAGGTTAAAGGAGGCAACCTTAGGGCCTGTTCGTCCTTATGTAGAGCTCCTACGAAATATAAACATGTCAAGATTAATGGAAAAATATTTATACTTATTTAAAGTCATTTAAAGAGGGATGTCGAAGAAAGCCTCCGAAGAGGTTCCTTTCGGAAGCGTGGAACCTTACAAAGTAAGGGACTTCCCGGTCCCTTTAGGCGTTCGGGCCATCCTAGGGCCGGCTGTTCTTCTAGCGTCGTTCGGCTTCGGCAGCGGAGAGTTAATCTGGTGGCCTTATCTAACCGCTAAATACGGCCTTTATTTCGTTTGGTTGATGATACCCGCAGGCCTTATGCAATGGTGGATAAATCAAGAGCTAGCCCGCTACGTGGTCATAACTGGGGAATCCGTATGGACGAGTTACGTCAGGATCAGCAGGGCCTTCTCTATAATTTACTGGATATTCGCTTTGATAACCCTGGCTTGGTGGGGCGGGTACGCCGGAGCTGGCGGAACGGCGTTAGCAGCGCTTACGAACTTCCCAGCTGGTTGGACGCAGAAGGATCAAACGAACTTCTGGGCGATCTTGACGATAATATTGTCTCTAGCGGCGTTGACGCTCTCGAGAACCGTCCATTGGATCGTTGAAAAGGTCATGTTGATATGCATCGTCGTAGGCGCCGTCGGGACGATCGTAGTCGCGTTCCACCCAGTCGTTCGGGAAGCATGGCCGTCGTTCTTAAGCGGGCTGGTGACGTATCGGCCTATGCCGCCTGGATGGGATCCGACTGACGCGGCTACACTCATAACTAGCATAGCGTTCCTAGGGCTCGGAGGCTTTTGGCAGATAAGCTATCCGACTTGGATGAGGGCGGTAGGCGCTGGAATGGCGCATTACATGCCGAAGCTCGAAAGCCCTATTACGGGAAAGCCTGAGGCCATCCCGGCCACTGGGTACGTCCCCAGCGATACGGAGGGGAACCGCCTTAAGTATCGGAGTTGGATGAAGGTTGTAGCTGCCAATAACACCTGGGGCGTTTGTGTCAATCTATTTACGACGATATTGATGGCGTTCTTGGCCTATGCGATTTTACATCCTAGGGGCATCTGGCCGAAGGGATATAAAATATGCGTTGTACAAGCTCACTTCTGGGGCGAGGTTTGGGGGACGGCGGGTTTCATGTTCTTCTTATTCATAGCTGCGATGCTCATAGTGGATACGTACCTTGTCATATTGGACTTCGTACCTAGGATGTACACGGACGTTCTTCATACGACGTTTAAATCCACAAGGGCGAAACCCTACACTTGGTGGTATTACGTACTAGTGGCATTCTTCAGCGTATGGACTGCAGTTACCTTGTTCATTGCAGCACCTGGCGAACTTATAATATGGGGAGGCGTTCTTAACTTCCTCGCTTGGCCCATAATGCATACGGCTGTGATATACGTTAACTATTACAAGTTGCCGAAGATCGTTAAATGGCTTAGACCAGCAATCTATTGGCTCATAATAGGCATAATAATCACAACCATCTACACCTATACAGCTATTTGGTTCATCGGAGTAACATTTAAGTTTCTATAAAAGGCTTATACTACCCCCTATTTTTTAATCAATAGAAAAAAATATGTGAACGTTACATATAGCACTCGCTTTTAAGGTCTCTTGAACACCGCTCCTTTATCAGCAGACTCAACCAACTTAGAGTAACGAGAAAGATATCCCTTCGTTACTTTTAGTTCAATAGGCTTCCACCCTTGCAATCTATCCTCTATTTCATCTTGTGTCAACTCTACATCTAGCTTACGAGCCGGAATGTCAATGTTAATAATATCATCATCTTGAATTACAGCTATCGGCCCTCCTTCCATAGCTTCCGGAGAGACATGTCCAATACACGGCCCTTTCGTAGCCCCTGAGAATCGCCCATCAGTTACGATTGCAACCGATTCACCTAAACCAAGAGCCATTAACGTTGACGTTGCTAAAAGCATCTCACGCATACCAGGACCGCCCTTCGGGCCCTCGTAACGAATGACGATTACATCTCCAGCCTCAACCTTTCCTTCTGATAAAGCTTTAATTGCATCTTCCTCGCAATTAAACACTTTAGCAGGCCCACGATGCATTAACATCTTGGGGCTTATGGCAGCAATCTTCACTACAGATCCACGTGGAGCTAACGTACCTTTTAAAATAACTATGCCACCTTCCTTACGTACAGGATTGTTTCTAGGCCTAATTATTTCAAAGTTATATACCCTTGCATTTTTAAGCATATCTGAGATGGTATTGCCTGTAACAGTCATACAATCCACATGAATTAAGTCTTCAAGAGCCTTCATTACAGCTGGAATCCCGCCGGCTTCATGAAGATCAACGACTTTATACGGCCCGCCTGGAGCCATATTACATAATTGTGGAGTCGATCTACTTATTTCATCGAACAAGTCTAAATCCAATGGCATGTTAAGCTCGTTAGCTATCGCTGGTAAGTGTAAAACAGTATTAGTCGAGCCTCCTAATGTTACATCGACAGTTATAGCGTTTTCAAAGCTTTCTTTTATGAGTATATCGCTTGGCCTGATATTTTCCTTTAACGACTTCATTATTTGTCTTCCTGTTTTAACGGCTAACCTACTTTTCATCGCTGAAACAGCTGGAGCCGTTGCCATATACGGCAATGCCATTCCCATAGCTTCAACTAAGCATTGCATAGTATTTGCTGTAAACATCCCTCCACATGCTCCAGGCCCAGGACATGCAATATCCTCTAAGTATCGTGCTTCATCTAATGATATCTTGCCCAACTTCAATAGGCTTGGGACTTCGAAAAGTTCCCCAACTGTTATACTCTTACCGCTATAATATCCCCACTTAGGATATGCAGGATGCATAGGGCCGCCTAAGCAAAATATCGTCGGTATATCTAAACGTGCAGCTGCTATCATCATACCTGGGACTATCTTATCGCATGATGCAATGCATACCATCGCATCAAATCTATGAGCCTCTATCATAAGCTCTACAGAATCAGCTATTACATCCCTACTTGGAAGAGAATACTTCATACCTACGTGTCCCATAGAAATGCCATCACAAATAGCTATGGTATTAAACTCAAGCGGAGCACCACCAGCCTCTCTAATTCCTTGCTTAACATAAGAGGCGAGTTTATCTAAGTGAATATGGCCTGGTACAACCTCATTCCATGAATTAACGATGGCTATCAACGGTTTCTTCAAATCCTCTTCAGTCAAGCCACAACACTTAAGCAATGAACGATGTGGAAGGCGTTCAATGCCCTCAGTAACTTCAGCGCTCCTATGTCGTGGAGTTATTTTCATATTTCTTGAAAGTTGGATCCACTTTATTAAGGTTTTGGTTTAATGAAAGACATCTTAAATACGCCTAGCGCTACTTAACCAGCCTTAAGAAGGAGGGTCATCAACTATGATAACGCTTTAAATGCTTTAAAAACCTCTCCACTACTGAATGCCACCAAGGCCTTAATTCTTCCCTTAGATAAGCGAACTCTTGCGATAGATATGGATCATTCAATTGTTCATCTGCACGATATAATCTACGTTTGATCCATTCATAATCTCCTCTACTTAAGGCATAAGCCAGCTCGTACTCCATCGCTTTTAAATGAGCTACGTAGACTTTAGGATAAAAATTTACGATAGTCTGTTTATAAATGGGAATATTATGTTTCTTTAGCTCGCTTATTTCAAGAACTTCATGAACCATTAAGAAGTCGTTGTTCAAAACATCCTCTAAAGTTATGATATTACCTGTAGGCGTTTCCCCTGTCATATAGTCGTAAAACTCTTCTGGCGATATATGTCTGAGTTCATATTTAAGCTGCCTCAATATACTCATGGCTTCTTCAATCTTCACGTTAATTCTTTCCATCACATCCTGTTTCCCTTTAACTTTCATCCCACCGCCTCTTCTTAAGTTGATTTACGTAAGAGGACTTAAGGCTTATTCCAGCCGTGAGTACTATATGGGCTCGA
>WUQV01000306.1 GCA_009889585.1 Candidatus Bathyarchaeota archaeon
CTATCGTGAACGGACCCCTGTGGATTATGACGAACTTATCTGAGTATCCAGCTGGACGTAAGTCCCCGAAGACTAAGCCGAAAAGCCTCCAGCAGTATACCCCTGGAGGAGGGCCTATCGTTATCTTTATCCCAGGCCTTTTCACAGGCGGTATGCTCGCCGATACCGTCAAATGATCGTATCTAGCTATTCCCCTTTCGAACGCCCGCTGAAGCGCATCAGGAACTATTATCAATTAGGCCGCCTTGATCGATCGATCGATTGATGGATGTGCGACCTATCCAACGACTTTCTCCCCTGAGAACGTGCTTACTTCAACCTCAAAGCCCATCGAATCGGCTATTTGAACGCACTTCCTTTTATCGCCAACCTTCACTACGATCTTTTCCTTCTCGCCCATCGCTAGGACACCCCTGACCCCTTTACGACCCGATTACTGATCGTAGGCATTGAGGACAACGGTTATTGAAGGCGAGCTCGCCACAGCCTTGATGTTGCGACCTGAGCGTATCGAAAGTATCGGGGAGTCTAACGGCCTGTTCACATCGATCGTGCCATAAGCCTCCAACGTTATCAAGATGGTTCTTTCAACCGTCGTATCCTTCTCTATCGTCAACGTTAGCGTATTGGCCGTCCCAGCCCTGTTGTTTATGAACACCCCGTAGACCTTCCTTTCGAACTTCGTTATTGGCACCAATCCATTGCTTAACATCACCTTTACGGTGCCTACATCAGCTTCCATATCAAAGCAATCAGATGGATCTATCTTCATTTTCCATCACCTCAGAAGCCTTTCAACTTCCGCCTGCGTCAAGCTGACGGCGTAAGGCTTCCATTCGTCTGGGAGGTTATACGTGAAGAATCTAAGCCCTCCAATCGTCAAAAACCTGCACGGTATCTGCCCCCTTATCATTTTATCGATTATCTCCCTTGCGGCGATCGGTATGAGCTCGTACCCAGCCCCTAGGAAGCGAAGGCTAGGCCTGATAACCCTTCCTGAATCGTTCCTAAGCCCTACGTGGAAGCTAAGCTTATGGTAAACGATCGTTTCGGTCATCACCGTCGGGTTGTCGTACGGGCTTAAATGCCCCGGTACGTAATCCCTTTTATCGCCCATCCTAGGCGGAAGCTCTATCGCCCAACCGCTTTGCATTACGTCCGCTGGGATGCTTCTATAAAGCCATATTTCACCTGGCCTTATCCCTATCCCGAAGTGGTATATCGTGAAAGGCCTTTCCTCCCATATTTCGAATACGTCCTTACCTTCCCCTAAACCAGCCGTCCCTACGAAGTTAGGTCCAAGCGTTTCACCAGGTTCGATGCTCTTAAGCTCCGAGTCGTACGTCATATGAAGCGGATACCTTCTAGCCACCCTGAAGAAGTAAAGCTCGTACTCAGGCGGCTTAACCCTAGTGGGAAAAATTAGTGAAATGTTGAAATTTTCTTTGGCAAGTGCCTCCGTTATAGGTGTCAATAGCCCTTCGGACGTAGTTTCCATACCCTCACCGTTGTTTTGTTACGAGGGTTTTCCCTTAAGCCTTAACCCCTAGCTGGTTAGCACTAGCTTAGGAACGTCCTTTCCGTACCCTATCCAAACGCCTATGGGCGTAAGCTCAGCATCCCCTGCGAATTCAACCTTCGCGTCTATGTCGAGCGTGCTATCCGCTATGATCGGATGAGGAAGCTCGTATATGCGTACGTCCGCCACCCTGTAAGCAAGCCTAGCCTCAAGCGGGTATTGAGGTACTCCATCGACATCGGCGAACCTTATCGC